>JACRLM010000045.1 GCA_016235255.1 Nitrospinota bacterium
AAGGGCGCGGTGATAAGTCATATGCGGCGTGTCCAGAAATCACCGGACCTGGTGATATCGTACTTCAACGGCGAAACGACGAAATACGCGGCTTGATACATATATAATAATGTCTATATTATTATGAGACGGTTAATAAGTTCATTGGCCACCTGCCAATCCTCATCAGCGCCTTCCCGCCAATGCTTTATCTGCTTGTTGATGTCTATCATTTGCGTCTGTCCCCCTAAACCTCCATCTCCCCTTCGAATACCTGCGTGGCGGGGCCGGTCATATACACCCGGTTGTCCTTCCCCCATTCTATCTTCAACGTTCCGCCGGGCAAGTCCACACGAACCTTGCGCCCGGTCTTGCCGTTCAACGCGCAGGCAACGCCCACGGCGCAGGCGCCTGTGCCGCAGGCGAGCGTCACTCCGCTCCCCCGCTCCCACACACGCACCTTCACATGGTCCTTCCCCACCACCTCCACGAACTCCACGTTCGTGCGCCTCGGGAAATCCGCGTGGTTTTCCAGCGCCGGGCCTTCCTTTTCAAGCGCCACCGCGTCTGCGTTGTCCGTGAATATTATGCAGTGGGGATTGCCCATGGAGACCGCCGTTATGCGGTACGTCCTGCCGTTGGCCTCGTGCGCCCTGTTTATCACACGCCCTTCAAACCGGGTAGGCACAAGCGGCCCATCGAGCACGGGCTCCCCCATGTCCACCTGGATAAGCCTGGCGCCGACGACCTTGGGCCGTATGATCCCCGCCAATGTCTCAACGTCCAACGACTTCTTCTTTTTAATCACCTTTTCGCCCCGGTCCCAAAGGTATTTCGCGAAGCAGCGGATGCCGTTGCCGCACATCTCCACTTCGCTTCCGTCGGCGTTGAATATGCGCATCCGGTAATCGACCTTCCTTGACGGCTCGATGGTGAGAATCTGGTCGCACCCAACGCCGAAGCGCCGGTCGCATATCAGCTTGGCCTTCTTCGCGAGGCTGGGGACCTTTTGCTTTCGCAGGTCTATCACCACAAAGTCGTTCCCAAGCCCGTGCATCTTGGTGAATTTTATCTTCGCCATGGCCGCCTCAGGACGCAAGCCACGCGGGGATACTCTCGCCGCGCACAAGGTCTTCCATCGTCTCGCGCTGGCGGATCACCTCATACTTGCCGCCGTTGACCAGCACCTCCGCCACCCGCCGCCGGGAATTGTAGTTGGACGACATGGTGAACCCATACGCCCCCGCGCTCATCACCGCCACAAGCTCGCCTTGCTTGAACAAAGGCAGCACCCGGTCTTTGGCAAGAAAATCGCCGGACTCGCAGATCGGCCCCACCACGTCGGCGGACACCTTCTTGCGTTCGCCCACCTCCGCGTTCACCGGCATCATCCCGTGGAAACTGCCATACAGGCTCGGGCGGGCCAGGTCGTTCATCCCAGCGTCCACCACGAAGAAGGTCTTTCCCTCGTTGTGCTTGGTGTAAAGCACCCGTGTCACCAGCGCCCCGGCGTTCCCCACCAACACCCTGCCCGGCTCGAAAATTATCGTGCAGCCGGTGTCCTTTAAAATCGGCGCGATGCGGTCCGCCAGTTCCTTGGGCAATGGCGGAGCCTCGTCCTTGTACGTGATGCCAAGCCCGCCGCCGATATCTATATACTTTATTTCGATCCCTTCCTCGCGAAGCTGGCGCACAAGCTCCACGGTCTTTTCCAGCGCGTCCACAAAGGGGGATATCTGGGTGATCTGCGACCCGATGTGCTTGTGTATGCCGACAATCCCGATATTGGAAAGGTTTCTCGCCTGCTTATACTCCTCCACCGCCGTGGCGTAGCTTATGCCGAACTTGTTCTGCTTTAGCCCCGTGGATATGTATGGATGGGTCTTCGCGTCCACGTCCGGATTCACCCGCAGGGCCACCCGAGCCTTCACCCCAAGCTGGGCCGCCACCGCGTCTATCGCCACAAGCTCCTGGGAGGACTCCACGTTGAACATCAATATCCCCGCCTCCAGGGCCTGGCGTATCTCGTCGCGCGTCTTGCCGACGCCGGCGTAAACTATCCTGTCGGCCGGCACTCCGGCGCGTATGGCCCGGTAAAGCTCTCCGCCGGAAACGATGTCCGCCCCGCCCCCTTCCTTGGAGAAAAGGCGCAGGACTGCCATGTTGGAGTTGGCCTTCACCGCAAAGCAGATAAGGTGCGGGATGGACGCAAAGGCCTTGTCGAACACGTTGAAGTGCCGCTTGAGCGTTGCGGCGCTGTAACAATAGAACGGAGTCCCCACCTCCTCCGCTATTTTGGAGAGCGGGACATCCTCGCAATGATACTCGCCGTTCTTATAATCGAAATGGTGCATGTTTACCTTGTTGTCCATCAATGGTTATTGTAACAATTTATTCAGCCCCGTCCACCGTCCGGGGAGTTAAATTCTGTGGGAATGACGCATTATTGTCAATAGCGGCGCGGCGCTTGCCGGAAAAGCCGCCGCAACCTCCCTTGTGTTGGAGGCCGCCTGCAATTAAAATGGATCAGAGCGCATAATATATGGTGATGGAAAATCTTCTTTCGGACGGGGCGGGCAGGCGGATCGAATATCTGCGGATATCGGTGACGGACCGGTGCGACCTGAAATGCGCCTACTGCATGCCCCCCGGCGGATCAGAGCATGCCCCGGCCTGCGACATCATGCCCCTGCGGGATTTCCTCCGGCTCGCGGAGATATTCGCCCGGCTGGGGATACGCAAGATACGCGTCACCGGGGGCGAGCCGCTTTTACGCAGAGGGGTCGCCGGATTTATCGGGCAACTAAAGCAAATCTCCGGAATCGGGCAGCTGGCCCTCACCACCAACGGGATAAACCTTTCCCGGATGGCCGGGAGGATCAGGGAAGCTGGCGTTTCCAAAATAAACATAAGCCTGGATTCGCTGCGGCGCGAGAGGTATGAGCAAATAACGGGGCGCGACGGATTTTCCAACGTGATGGAAGGTGTCCAGGCGGCCATGGGCGCGGGATTCGATTCGGTGAAGATCAACGTTGTGGCGATCAAAGGGGTGAACGACGACGAAATCGAGGACTTCGCCGCCTTCACACGCTCGATGAAACTCCAGGTCCGGTTCATAGAATTCATGCCGGCCAGCCGCTCTGTGTGGAGCGAGGAAAAGTTCATCCCGGTTTCTTCCATAATGGAGCAAGTGGGCGCCATGGGAAAGCTGATCCCTTGCGCCAAATCCCAATGGGGCGGCCCGGCGCAGGTGTACCGGCTTGAGAGGGCCGTTGGCGAGATAGGCTTTATCTCGGCGGTCAGCCGTCATTTCTGCGGGGAGTGCAACAGGCTGAGGCTTACCTCCACCGGGAAATTGATGACATGCCTTTTCGGCGCCGACGACTTGGACTTGCGGGGGATGATGGAATCGGGAGCCGATGACGCGGCAATCGCCACGGCGATACGGGATGCGGTGGCGCGCAAGAACCCGGTGAGGTCCTTGCCTGCCTGCGCCGATGATTTTGCGGCGCGCCCTTCCATGACATGCGTGGGGGGATAAGGCGACATGGCGGCCAATCCCGAATGGACAGATGAAGCGCGAAAGACTCTGGAGCGCGTCCCGTTTTTCGCCCGATCCATCGCAAAGAAGATGATAGAAGAGTACGCCGCCGAAAAAGGGGCGCGGGAAGTGACCCCCGAGATCATGCGTGAAGCGCGCGCCAAGTTCGGAATGTGACCGCGCCATGAGCCGAACCGCCCTGTTGACCGCCGCAATCGCCATCCTGCTCTCCCCTGCTCCAAAGGCAACGGGACAGGAAATGCCGGAATTCAAATTGACCGGCTCCATGGCCACTTCTTCAGTAAAACCCGGCGGCGCGGCGCGGGGGGAAATCACGGTGGAAATCCCCGAAGGGTGGCACTTCTATGCTCCCGGTGTTGAGAAATACAAAAAACTGGACATCAAAGCCACCGAAGGCCCGTTGGAAGGGGTGAAGTTCACCTACCCGCAAGGCGAAATGGCGACGTTGGTGGACGAAAAAGTCCCCGTGTATCAAGGCAAGGTGACTGTTAAATTTGAAGGGAAAGCGGCTTCCGCCAAGCCCGGCGCGGTTGTGTTCCGTCCGGTGATATCGTGGCAGGCGTGCTCCGCAAACATATGCCTTCCGCCCGAATCACGGGAGGTGGAGATAAAGTTTACGGTCCGGTGACACCTCCGGCCGGAGCGGTGTTATTTGGCTGCTGTCCGGGGTGTTGTAGCGCGCAAGCGCGTCACCCCGGACTTTCCTGTTCAACTGGTCCGGGGCTTACTGGCCGCAAACGCGCTGGTCGCCTCTTAACGCTTCCCCGTGGTCGCTGACCACGGTTCCTTTGGAGCGCGGGCGTCCCGCCCGCAACAAGGTAATGGAGCCTCGAAGGCTTCATTACCTTGAAAAGAACACGCGATAATTAAAAGAGCGTTTTTCACCATAGAGCTTCCGTATCTTCCTTCCCGACGCCGCCATCGAAGCGGCGTCAGGAAGATGCGGGCAAGATGCCCGCGCTCCCGGGTAGGGGCGGGTTTGAAACCCGCCCCTACGGGGGCGGTTCGCGTCCCGGTGGCAATTGCCGGGGGAACGCCGCCGCTACATGACAATCCGTGGTCAACCCGCCTGCGCCGGAATGCTGATGGTAAACTCGCTCCCCTTGCCCGGTTCGCTTTCCACCGCCACCTTGCCTCGGTGGGCGAGGACCACGTGCTTGACGATGGAGAGCCCAAGCCCGGTGCCGCCGGCCTTCCGGGAACGGGCCGTGTCCACCCGGTAAAACCTTTCGAAAATGCGGTCCAGATGCTGTTTCTCGATCCCGCATCCTTCGTCGCGCACGCGGATGAGCGTCCAGCCGCCGTCCACCGCGGCGCTCACGCGCACCGCGGAGCCTTCCTCGCTGTAGTTGATGGCGTTGTTCACAAGGTTGGAGATGGCGCTTTCCAGCAGCGGCCCGTTGACGGACACCTCTATGGACGGATCGCATTGCGTCTCCACCCTGATCTTCTTCTCCTCCGCCTTGCGCGAAAGCCCCTCCACCGCCTTATTTATCACGCTAAACAGCGGCTGGTCCGCAAGCTCGATCGCCTCCCCTTTCTCAAGGCTGGACAGGGTGAGCAGGTCTTCTATGATCGCGGAAAGCCTGCTGGCGTGCTTGTTTATTATCTCCAGGAACCTCCGGGACTTTTCCGGCTCCTCAATGGCGCCGTTTAGCAACGTCTCCACAAAGCCACGAATGGAGGTGATGGGGGTGCGAAGCTCGTGGGAGACGTTGGAGGCGAAGTCCCTGCGGATATTCTCAAGGCGGCGAAGCTGGGTGATATCGTTTAGCGCCACAACTATCCCGATGAATTCACCCGCCGCGTTGAACATGGGGCTCCTGACGGCCATGGCGATTATCTCTTTGGGGGACTTAAGCTTGATCTCCCGCTCCGAATTGTCCCGTGCGGCAAGCCCCTCTTCCATAAAACCCAGAAGCTCCCCTTGGGGGCAGACGGCGGAGGCCGGTTTCCCCTCGGCGGACACCCGGGCTATGCCCAGCATCTCCCGGGCCTTGCGGTTGACCTTGAGGATCGTCCCGTTTTCGTCCACCGCCAGGATCCCCTCTTTCATGCAAGAGAGGATCGCCTCGCTTCTCTGGATTTCTATGTCCAGGCTCTTGCGCAAAACGCCGATCTGTGGGGATTCGAGGCTGTATTGATCGTCCATGGGCGTCCTAAATGTCAAACCGGTAGCCGACGCCGCGCACGGTGATTATCTTCGAGCTTAGCGACTTGAGTTTTTTCCGTATAGCCGCCATATGTACGTCCACCGACCTGTCTGTGACGGTTATTTCGCCGCCGCGTATCTCGGAAACGATCTGCTGGCGGGTGAGCACTCCGCCGCGCCGCCGGAGCAACGCGTCGAGTATGGCGAATTCGGAGAAGGTCAGGTCGAGCGCCTCTCCATTTAACGTGGCCTCGTGGCGTTCCTTGTCCAGCTTCAGGCCCCCCACCTCGATTTTGCCCCCCTTGAGGGGCGAGCTGATCCGCCGCAAGGCCGCGTCCACCCTGGCCAGAAGCACGTTGACGGAAAAAGGTTTTATCACATAGTCGTCCGCCCCCAGGGTGAGTCCCTTTATCACGTCCTCCTCCTCCCCCTTGGCGGACACCATAACGATGGGGATGGAGGCGGTCTTTATGCCGGAACGGAGCCTTTTTAAAGTCTCAAACCCGCTCAGGCCTGGAAGCAGGATGTCCAAAAGCACAAGTGACGGCTTGTTGCGCTCCGCTTTTTCAATGGCTTCCTCGCCAGTGGCGAAAGTGTCCTAAACTTAGTTGAAACGAAGGTATGACCTCACCTGCTACCATGTTTTTGAACGAAAACAACGGAAAGCAAGGAGGTCACATGAAAAGAGTAAACGGTAACGGGAAAACTGGCAAGGGAAGAATGGATT
>JACRLM010000046.1 GCA_016235255.1 Nitrospinota bacterium
AATCCATTCTTCCCTTGCCAGTTTTCCCGTTACCGTTTACTCTTTTCATGTGACCTCCTTGCTTTCCGTTGTTTTCGTTCAAAAACATGGTAGCAGGTGAGGTCATACCTTCGTTTCAACTAAGTTTAGGACACTTTCCAGCCCCGGGCGGCAACGGGGTAGCTTTACCACCCCGGCGGCTTCCGGGATGACAGGGTCCGCATTCATCTTCCCTCTGTGTCTCTGTGCCTCTGTGGTTATAGCTCCCCTCCCGGCCCTGAAAAGCATAAAAAAACCGGCCTGACTCTTTTTAGAATCAGGCCGGATCCCGGTCAGGTATTTATTACTTCCCTTTCCTGGCGGATTTCTTCGCGGCGCTTGGAACAAACTTGTTCAAAAAGCCCTCGAAAAGGTCGATATCTTTCTCGACCTTCGAAGCGTAAAGCTTTTTGACCTTTTCCAGGGAATCGGCCCTCCGCAAATTCATCGTGCCGTAAACCGGGTTCGACTCCTTTACGAGCGGCAGGTTGTCGAGCTGGTCGACACCGATCGCCTTTCCCGTAAGAAGCCAGTCCAAAGAACATCCAGTGAAAGTCTGGATTTTGATAAGGTTGTCATAGGTGGGGATCTTGCCCTTTTGCCAGTAATACTGGAAAAGGCCCTTGTCTATGCCAACCTTACGCGCCCACGAATAGGGTTTGTCCCCCTTCATGAGCAACTGCAACCTCTCCTTAAAGTCCTGTCTCATCGCGCTATTTCCCCCGAAATTAACACAAAAGTGATAGCAACAAGCTATCCACACTAAAATTCATTGGCTGTATGTTACGAAACTACTTTTGGATGGTAAGCGACACCAAGATAGAGGCTCATAAACTTTAGATACAAATTCCGTTATAAAGATTCATAAAAACTGATGAATAATAACATGAAAATTCAAAGTGTTACAAATATTTTTTAGTATGACATGCTCATATTTCAATGATGGTTTGAACGATATTTATAATTCTTAACTTAAGTCATATGGATGTCAGATAAATTAATACGGCGGGCAATATGGATTGTTACTCTGCAGGGTTATTTGCGCTATTTGCGATGACTGCGCGGCCCGCGGAATTATTGGCCCTTCTTGCCCATCACCGCGCCGATTATATCCTTGTCGAAATAATTAAGCTCCATCCCGGCGTCCACCACGATCTTCTGCCCGTTGACTCCGCTTGAGGCTTCGCTAAGCAGGAACGCGGCCACCTTCGCCGCCTCCGCCGTCTCCACACCCCTTTTGCGCAGTGTGGCCTTTTCGGCGAAAAGGTATGAGTCCACATATCCCGGTATCCCGGCGGAAGCGGACGTTTTCAAAAGGCCCGGCGCCACGGCGTTGAACCGCACCTCCGAAAACGCCGAAAAACTCTTGGCCAGGAAAGTTATCGCCGAATCGAGCGCGGCCTTGATCGGCGCCATGTATCCATAGTTTTCGGAGGCCATCCGCGTTGTGGATATGGATATCGTCACCACGGAGCCCTTCTTGTCCAGCAAGTCCCGGAATGCGTCCGCTATGGTGACAAGGGAGAAGCAGGACACGTCCATCGCCCGCATGAAATCGTCTTTGTTCACCTGGTGGAAAGGTTTTAGCCCGTCCGAATAGTTGGCGAAGGCGACGGAATGGACTATGCCGGCCACAACGCCCCCCTCGGCGCGCACCGCTTGGGCAAGAGCCTTCACCGATTGGGCCGAGGATACGTCGCACACGTGGACTTTGGCGTCCGGGAATAGTTTTAATACCTGCCCGCGCTTCTCCTCGTCCTGCACCGAAAGGACCAGCCGCCCCCCCTCGGCGCGGATGATCCCGGCGATTTTGTACGCCACGCTTTTTTTGTTGGCCACGCCGAACACGACGTATTTTTTTCCGGAAAAACCAAGGAAGCTCAAGACCGTCCCTCCGGTTTTTTCATGTTGTCCATCATCCCACCTCCGCCATTGCGCAGGTGAACTGCACGCTGACGGCGGTCTCCCCCGCCACCTTCGCCGTCCCCTTCATCATAAAGGCGTTTGCCACCCGCTCCACAAGCTCCGCCTCCAGGGTGATGGTGTCCCCCGGGCGGATCATTTTCTTGAATTTCGCGTCCCGCACCCGCACAAGCACAGGCGTCCCTTTGGAAACATCACCGGCCCCCGCCGCCATAGAAAGCAGTATGGCGCCCGCCTGGATCACGCTTTCCATCGTCAGCGCCCCCGGCATCACGGGAAAATGCGGATAGTGCCCCTTGAAAAAATCCAGGTCCGGTGAAAGGTACTTCTCCGCCACGATCCTTTTATCGTCCATTTCCACCACCCTGTCCACAAAAAGGAAGGGCGGCCTGTGCGGAATGGCCGATGCGATATCGACGATGGAGTTGGTCATTTAAATTAACGCTTCGTTTGAAAAGCGTGGATTTTATCACATTGACAAGGTTTGGCGGGGAGTATCTTAAGGAACACCAGGTTGCGTTAATGGAAGCTGATGTTCAGTTTATCGTCACCCTTCTGAACGTCCGCCATTGCTCCAGCACGATGCCCGCGCCGCGGCAGATGGCCGTGAGCGGATCCTTGGCGCGATAGACCGGGACGTTAAGCTCGTTTTTAAGCCTGGGGCCAAGCCCGCGTATGAGCGCCCCGCCACCCGCCAGCACAATGCCCCGGTTTGATATGTCATGGGCGAATTCTGGCGTGGTCTTCTCCATCGCCTTGCGCGTGGCCTCGATGATCGCCTTCACGGGATCTTCCATCGCCTCGCTCACGTCCTGGTCTGAAATGGTGACGGACGACGGCAGGCCGGAGCGCGTGTCTCTTCCGAAAACCTTTGTGATCAGCCTCTGCTCCAGGGGGAAGGCCGTGCCGATGGCGATCTTCACACGCTCCCCTTCGAATATGCCGATGTCCAGATGGAATTTCTGGCGGATATGGCGCACCATCGCCTCGTCCAGTTCGTCTCCGGCCACGCGGATGGACTCGCTGTACGCCGTGGCGTACATGGAGATTATGGCCACCTCGGTGGTCCCCCCCCCGATGTCCACGATTAGGTTCCCCACCGACTCCCCCACCGGCATTTTCGTCCCGATTGCGGCGGCCATCGGCTCCTCCACAAGGTGCACCTGCCGCACCCCCGCCCCGATTGCCGATTCTATCACCGCCCGTTTCTCCACCTGCGTTATGCCGGAAGGGACGCCTATCACTATCTTCGGCCTCATGGTGAACCAGTTGGGGCGCGCCTTTTTGATGAAATAGGAGATCATCTTTTTCGTGGAGTCGAAATCGGCGATCACCCCGTCCTTCATAGGGCGGATCACTTCATATTCGTCCGGCGTCTTGCCATACATCGCCTTCGCTTCGGAGCCGATGGCCAAAAGCTTTCCGCTGTTGCGGGACACCATCACCACCGAAGGCTCATTTAGCGCTATCCCCCTCCCCCGCACATGGACAAGGGTGTTGGCGGTGCCAAGGTCCATGGCAAGGTCCGCCGAAACGAGGTGGTATAATTTATCTAACAGCATCTTGCCCGGCGGCTACCTTTCCATGCTCTTTAGCCGGAAAGTCCATTCCGGGCGTTTTTCGCTGTACATGGACACCCTCATTCCGGGCGTTTCCTTGGCCACTTCCGCCGCGTGGTGGGCCTTTGCGATAAGCTCCTCCATCTCCTTGCCGTCCTCCGGGCACACGGCCACGCCGATCACCGGGGCCACCCGTATGTCAAAGCCGCCGATTGTGTACGGTCTCATCTCTATCGCGTCCACGATGGACTGGATCATTTCCGTTGTCTGGGCGCTGGTGTATCCATTGAGGGAGATTATGAACCTGTCGCCGTAATAGCGGCAGACAGCCCCGTCCCCCCCCAATGTGACCTTCAGCCGTTCTGCGGTCTCTTTTAGCACAGCGTCCCCGCCGTGGTGGCCAAGCTGGGCGTTGACCTTGGTGAAGTTGAGCAGGTTCACGATAATCAAAGCGCCGTTGCCTTTCATCACCCCGCCGGTCTCTATAAGATATCTGTGGGTCATAAGGCGCGTCACCGAGTCCATATACACCGCCTTCTTCCCCTTGTTGTGCATGTACAGCCCGGTGAAGGCGGAGGCGCAGGCGGAGGCCAGAATCGTCAGCGATTTCATGTCCACCTTCCGGAACGCCGCCTTGTTGCGCGCCAAAAGGCCGATGGCCCCGGCGCTCTGGCCGTTTGCCACCATGGGCGCCGCCAGCATGGAGCTCCATTTGCCCCCGCATCCGGGATAGACCGCCCCCCCGGCGGTGTCCGGCAGGTATATTGGCGAGCCGCGCTGGATCACAAGCCCCAGCCTGTATTGCGTCAACGGCAGCGCCACCGCCGGCGTCGGCGCGGAGCCCGGCTCATGGCTGTGGATCATGTAAAAGTTTTCATCGTCGAACGATTTTAAGGCCAGCGCCAGAAAATCGTGCGGGATAAGCCGGGGAACGTTCAGCCGGAGCGCCTGGGCCAGCTCCTGTATCTTCTCGCAAGCCGAAAGCTTGTCTATCACGTTGTTTAGCGTGTCCAGCGCCACCGCCTCCACCCCAAGCTTTATCCTCTTGCGGCCGTTTACGATCACGCTGGCGGCCATCGCCGCGAACTCTTCAAGGATCTTCTCCATCTTTTTGGTGAACACATAGCTTGCCTTGCTGTCCACCGAAAGCACGCCGATGATCCTGTCCCCGTCAAAAAGGGGGGCGGCGGCGAAGGATTTTATGTCTTCGTCCTTTAAATAGAACTGGAGCCCGGTGGTGTCCCCCTTGAAGTTGCTGGCGTTGAGAGGCCGTTCGTTCTTTGCCACCCACCCAACCAGCCCATAGCCGATGGGAAACTCCGCGTCGCGGATTATATTCGTGGAGAGGGACTGGCTGGCTTTCAGCTTGAGCGTGTCCCCTCTTTTGTCGTCCACCAGGAAAAGGGCGGCTGTGAAAGCGTCGGTGACGTTTCCGGCCAGCCCCACAAGGCGGTTTAACTCTTCTTCGAGTGTCTGCGGCATATCCCTTCGTTAAGTAACGCCACTTTCAAGGCGGCGATTGCTGGCTTTGGGCCGGCGTTACCCCTTTGATTTAAAGCCTGTTATCACATCCAAAATGCCGTCATGCGCCTATAGTATAAACTTTGATGGAGCCTTGCGAAAGAGTAAAGAAAAGATATTTTGAGTTAATTCCACGCCGAGGGTCCAGATGACCACAGAGGACAGGAAAATATAACCACAGAGACACAGAGGCACAGAGGAGGAAAGAATATGAACAAGGCGCTGTATCGTGTCATCCCGGCCAAGCGCGGCGCTACTGTGAAAGGCCCTTACTGCTTCCCCGTGGTCGCTGACCACGGTTTCCCAATCTCCCGCTATCCGGGGTGTTTGAGCGCGAAGCGCGCCACCCCGGACTTATTCGGTGGAAGCCAGGACGTCGGGGTGAAGAACACCCCGATGAGCATTTGGGCAACAGCCCGAGGCGGCCACGGGAAAGCAAACAAAGCCGGCTTCCGGGATATGCCATACCTACCCTCTCCCACTCTGTGACTCTGTGCCTCTGTGGTGGAAAATCCATCCCCAATTTCATTGTCGCTGTCCGGGGTGTTTGAGCGAGAAGCGCGTCACCCCGGACTCCTTCGCATACTGTGAATCGAGGTTTATTTGACATACCGTCACAGCTTTCTTACAATACGCCTTTGTTACCCGTTTTACCGAGGTTTTGCTGGAGATGGAGTCATCATCTGTCGAGCAATCGCCGGAAATGCGCACAGGGCATAGCACAATACTATCCACAGCCCCCATTACCCCCTCCTTAACTACCACATCCGCCGTTGAAAAAACGGCCTGATTCCGGAGTTTTTCCATAGTGACTTTATTTTTCATATCGTTGGCTGTCATTGTTGGCGGCGCCCTGGCCGCACTGGCCGCAAGCGCCAATAACAGGATCGCCAATTTCATAGGCTCCGCAGGTTGCGCGGCGGGGTGCGCCTTGGGGCTGTACGCGGCGGTGGACGCCCTGTTTTCAGGCGAGGCTCCATCATTTCACGCCCCCTGGAGCGTGCCTTACGGCTCTTTGAGCTTTTCGATGGACCCGCTCTCCGCTTTCTTCCTTATTCCCCTTTTCGGCCTTTGCATGGCGGCGGCGGTGTATGGCGCAGGGTACATGGCCCACCATGCGGACAGGCGCCTCGGCCCTCCATGGTTCTTCTATAACATCCTTGTGGCCGCCATGGCCATAGTGGTCACCGCCGGAAACGGCGTTCTGTTCCTTGTGGCGTGGGAGGTGATGTCCATATCGTCGTTCATACTGGTGATGTTCGACCATTCGCAGGCCTCCACCCGGCGCGCGGGGCTTATATACATTGTCGCCGCCCACCTTGGCGTGGCGTTCCTTTTCGCCATGTTCATACTGCTCGGCGGCGAGGCGGGCTCGCTGGACTTTGACACCTTCAAAGGGGCTGCAAGCCCGGCGGCGGCTGGAGTGATTTTCACGCTTGCGCTGATAGGATTCGGCTCCAAGGCGGGATTCATGCCGTTCCACGTGTGGCTGCCGGAGGCGCATCCGGCGGCCCCCAGCCATGTTTCCGCCGTGATGAGCGGCGTGATGATAAAAATGGGGGTGTACGGCCTGCTGCGCGTGATCTATTTCCTGGACCAGCCGCAATGGTGGTGGGGCGCCGCGCTGATATTCATCGGCGTCGTATCCGGGGTGATGGGGGCCATGCTGGCCCTGGGCGAGAACGATATGAAGAGGCTCCTGGCCTATTCGAGCGTGGAGAACATGGGGATCATCGCCGCCGCCATGGGGCTTGGGACGCTGGGCATGGCGACGCATACGCACACAGTCGCCGCGCTGGGATTTGGCGGGGCGTTGTATCACGTGATAAACCATTCGGTGTTCAAGGGGCTTTTGTTCATGGGCGCCGGGACTGTCCTCGCCAATACGCACACTCAAAACATTTCGCTGCTCGGCGGGATAATGAAAAAAGCTCCGCTGACAGGCCTGTTTTTCGCCGTCGGCTCCGTGGCCATATGCGGGTTGCCCCCGTTGAACGGTTTCATGGGCGAACTGCTGGTGTATATGGCGGCGTTCACCGGGATCAAAGAGGTGTCCAACAAGATACTAATGGCGGGAGGGGTGGTGACGCTGGCGGGGCTGGCGATGATCGGGGGCCTTGCGGTGGCGGTGTTCACGAAGGCGTTCGGGATGGCGTTTCTGGGCGAGGCGCGGTCGGAAAAAGCGGCCATGGCGCATGATCCGGGACGGCTGATGACATGGCCGATGGGCGCTCTTGCGGCGATGACGCTGGTTTTAGGATTGGGAGCGCCTTTGACGCCTCACCTGCTGGCCGCTCCGGCTGGATTGGTGGCCGGATTCGATCCTTCACATGTCAAAGAAGCGTTCGATTCGATGGCCCTTCCGCTGTATGGCGCGGCGATAGTGTCCGCGGCGCTGGCGCTATTCTTATTCATTGCGTGGGCTGTCCGCCAGTCGGCGCTCAAAGGGAAACAGATCAGGCGCGCCGTCACATGGGACTGCGGATACGCCGCCCCCAAGGCCACGATGCAGTACACGCCGTCATCCTTCGCCCAGCCTTTCACCGGATATTTCAGGGCGATCCTGCGGCCCGTGTCAAAGCTTGAAATCCCCGACGGCTATTTCCCGGCGAAAGGATCGTTCACCGGATGGATTGTGGACGTGTGCGACAAGTATGTGTTCGCCGGGCTTTTCTCCGCCGTGGGTTGGACAATCGCAAAGCTCCAGAAGGTGAAGACCTTCCGGGCCAACGTTTACATTTTTTACACCACCGGCGCGATCATCGCGCTTTTCGCCATCACCTTCGGGTTCACAAGATGAACGCATTCAATCCAGCTTCGCTTGCCTATCCTGTGATCGCCCTGGCGGTATCCCCATTTTTGCTTGGGCTGATAAACAGGACGAAGGCTGTGTGGGCCGGGCGGCGGGGCCAGCCGCTGCTTCAGGCGTATTACGACATCGAAAAACTTTTCGGCAAAGGGGCTGTGTACAGCAAGACCACAACGTGGGTCTTCCGAGCCGGGCCCATCGCAAGCCTGGGATGCATGGTGACGGCGTCGTTCCTCGTCCCCTTCGGCGGGAATCCGGCGGCGCTGGCCTTCGAGGGGGACATCATACTGTTCGCATACATCATGGGGCTGGCGCGGTTTTTCACGGTGGCCGCCGCGCTGGACACTGGCTCTGCTTTCGAGGGTATGGGGGCCAGCCGGGAGGTGTTCTTCGCGGTGATAACGGAGGTGGTGTTCTTCCTGGGCCTTGCGGCGCTTGTGATCCAGACCGGCTCTGTGTCCCTTTCCGGCGTGTTGAAGGCGGAGGGAGCCCTTGGATGGGCATCCACTTCGCTTGTGGCGGCGGCGCTGTTCGTGGTGATACTGGCGGAGAACTGCCGCATACCGGTGGACGATCCAAACACCCATCTTGAACTGACCATGATCCACGAGGTGATGGTGCTCGACCACAGCGGGCCGGACTTCGCGTTCATACAGGCGGCGCAGTCCGTGAAACTCTGGCTCACCTGCTCGATATTGGCCCAGGCGCTCATTCCGGTGATGCACGGAGGCGTCCTGTCCTCCATATACATGGTGAACGTTGTGTTAGCGCTGTGCATCGCCATTGGGACTGTGGAGTCCACCATGGCCAGACTCCGGCTTATAAACGTTCCGCAGCTTATCGTAGGCGCCGGGGCTCTTTGCGCCCTGGGGCTGATTTTGCTTTTCAGGTGAAAGATGACGCTGGAGACATTTGACGTCCTTGAACCGCATATCCTGAACATCGTGTTCATGTCGCTATTGATCACGAACCTGTACCTTTTGGGTTCCAGCAGGATCGGCGCGCTGATATGGACCGCCGGGGCGCAGGGGGCGCTGCTGGCGGTGTTGCCCCTATTCCCGCAGGTGGGTGAATTTTCCGCCCACGCCATACTCATCGCGATAGGCAGCGGGCTTATCAAGGGTGCGCTTATCCCGTGGCTGCTTATGTTCGCGCTGAAAGACGCGGGCGTGCGCAGGGACGTGGAGCCATACGTCGGCTTCTCCCTTTCGCTGGTGATAGGCGTGGCGTTCACCGCGGTCTCGTTCTGGTTCGCCTCGAAGATCGCGGTCGGCGGACAGACGGCCGCGTCGCCTTTCGTATCCGTGGCGATTTCCATGGCGCTGTGCGGGATGTACCTTATCGCCAGCCGCAAAAAGGCGCTCACCCAGATCATCGGCTACCTGACGCTGGAGAACGGTGTCTATGTTTTCGGCGTGTCGCTGGCCTCAAAACTCCCCTTCGTGGTGGAGATGGGGATATTCCTGGACATATTCGTGCTGGTGTTCGTGGCCGGTATCGTGGTGTTCAAGATAAACAGCACATTTGACAAGATAGAAAGCGCGGTGGCCCGCACAGGAAAGGAGGGGGTGTGACGCTTACAGTCATACTGGCCCCCGCCATCGCCGGGCTGATAAGCTTCTTTATCGCGGCGGACTGGCCACGGCGGGGCCTTCTGGTGGCCGCATCCGGGGCTCATATCGTGATAGTGGCCGGGGCGTGGATCGTCGCCGAACCGGCCGGCAAATACATCGGGCTGGATTCCATCGGCCTATTCTTCCTCACCATAACAAGCGCCCTATTCTTCGCGGCGGCGATTTACGGCGTGGGCTACCTCGACCGGGAGGACAAATCCCACCGGCGCGATTTTGAGGAGGACCACCATTTCGCCAACCAGCCGGAGCGGTGGTTCACAGGCTCCATGCTTCTGTTCCTTGCGGCGATGAGCCTTGTGGCGGCGTCGCAGCATGTGGGGCTTTTGTGGATCGGCGTGGAGGCCACCACCCTTTCGTCCGCCCCGATGATATATTTCCACCGTCATCACAGGTCGCTGGAGGCGATGTGGAAATACCTGCTGATCTGTTCGGTGGGCATCGCGCTGGCCCTGCTGGGGACGTTCTTTATCGCCAGCGCATCGGTGATGGCGGACGGCGAATCGGCCTCTCTGACATTATCGGAACTTGCGGCGCGGGCTTCGGGATATAATCCGGCGTGGCTGAAGGTTGCGTTCATATTCCTTTTCGTCGGCTATGGGACGAAGATGGGCCTTGCCCCGTTCCACACATGGCTGCCCGACGCGCATGGCGAGTCACCTTCGGTGGTGTCCGCCCTTCTGTCCGGAGCGTTGCTCAATTGCGCGTTCGTTGGGATATTGCGGGGCTATCAGATATTGCTCGGCGCCGGCCTGGGCGATTTTGCACGGGAGATTTTCACCGGGTTCGGCCTTGTGTCCATGCTGGTGGCGGCCATATTCATCATCAACCAGAAAGACTTCAAGCGGATGCTCGCCTATTCGTCGGTGGAGCACATGGGCATCATGTCGCTGGCGGTGGGGATCGGCGGGGCGGGGGCTTTCGGGGCGGCGCTGCACGCGGTGTCGCACTCGTTGGTGAAGGCGTCGCTTTTCATGCTGGCGGGGAACATACTTACGGTGTACAAAACGAAAAATGTCCCGTCGGTGACGGGGGCGATACGCGCCCTGCCGGTGTCGGGGGCTTTGTGGATGGCCGGAATCATGGCGATCACCGGAGCGCCCCCTTTCGGCACGTTCGTCAGCGAATTTACGATATTAAAGGCTGCGCTTGGGGCTGAAAAGTGGATCGTGGCGGCCATATACCTTGTGTTGCTGGCGGTGATATTCGTCGGCATGGCCTCCGCCGCGGCCAGCATGTCTTACGGAGCCCCATCCCCTTCCGGCTCCACGGCCGGCCACGCCGAACCGAAAGTATCATACATGCCGCCGATGGCGCTGCTGGCGGCGGCGCTGGTGATCGGCGTATATATCCCCGGCCCGCTTCTGGCGGCGCTTAACAACGTGGCGCGCACGCTGGGGGGAGGTCTTTAGAAAATGGAGCTTGTGAAAATAAAAAACGGCGGCGTGTTGGCGCAAAGATCGGTCCCGTCGTTGGGCGACGGTGATTTCCGGAGCGAGCTTGTCCGCCTTGTGAACTCCGGCGGTACGGTCTGCTCCATGTTCGCCTCCCCTTCCGGCGGTCCAACAATAATCTACGCGGTGATAGCGTTCCACGAATCATCGGAGTTTTGCATATTCTCCACCGTGGTTGGCGACGAATACGAATCGCTGACGCCTGCCATTCCGCAGGTCCATATGTTCGAGCGGGAGATGGCGGAGCAATACGGCGTTATTCCAAAAGGCCACCCGTGGCTCAAGCCTGTCCGGTTCCAGACGGCGCACAACTCTTCCGGCGCCAAGACCTCACAGATCGGCGTCACCGGCTTTTTCAGCGTGGAGGGGGAAGATATCCACGAAGTGGCCGTGGGGCCGGTTCACGCGGGGGTGATAGAGCCGGGGCATTTCCGGTTCCAGTGCCACGGCGAAAAGGTGTTCAACCTGGAGATATCGTTGGGCTACCAGCATCGCGGGATAGAAAAAGCGCTCATCGGCGGGCCGCACAAATTGACCATGGCGATGATGGAGACCGCCGCCGGAGACGCCACCATCGGCCACGGCACGGCGTATTGCCAGGCTGTGGAGGCGCTGTCCGGGACCGAGACGCCCATACGCGCCCAATATATACGGGCGCTGGCGCTTGAATTGGAACGGCTGGCAAACCACGCCGGCGACCTTGGGATGCTCGCCCAGGACGTGGGCTATCTGCCCGCATCTTCGTTCTGCGGCAGGCTGCGTGGTGAATTCCTGAACTTATCGCAGGAAATTTGCGGAAACAGGTTCGGCAGATGTCTGCTGACTCCTGGCGGAGTGCGGTTTGACGTGTCCGTCGAAATGGCGCAAATCCTTGTCCACAGGCTGGAAAAGGCCGGGACTGACCTGCGTTCGGCCAGCGGCCTGCTTTGGAGCAAGCCCTCCGTCATCGCCAGGTTTGAGAACACCGGGACGATAACAAAAGAAGACTGCGCAAACCTTGGCATCGTGGGCGTCGCCGCCAGGGCCTGCGGCGTTGCGCGTGATGTGCGGCAGGATTTCCCGGCGGGGGCATACAAAACGACGCATACGCAGGCCGCCACGTGGGATTCTGGCGACGTGATGGGCCGCGCAAGGGTCCGCCGCATGGAGGTGGACGATTCGCTGGAGCTTGCCAGACGGCTTTTGATCGAAATGCCGCCCGGGCCAGTGAAAACGGAGGTTGGCGGGATGGCGCCGGGCATGATTTGCGTTTCCGCAACCGAGGGGTGGCGCGGCGAAATCGTGCACGTGGCATTGACCGGGGACGACGGCGGATTCACCCGGTACAAAATTGTGGACCCGTCGTTCCATAACTGGACGGGGCTTGCGCTGGCGTTGCGTGGGCAGGAGATTTCCGATTTTCCGCTGTGCAACAAGAGTTTCAACCTGTCGTATTGCGGATTTGATTTGTAACTATGCTGAAAGAACTTATCGCAAGGGTCAAACAGGGATATAACACCACAAGTTTTCCCGCGCCGGACGCGGCCGTTGGGGGCAGGTTCCGTGGCGCGCCGCAACTGGACGCCGCCAAATGCCCTCCGGATTGCCAGAAGTGCGCCGAGGTTTGCCCCACGGGGGCGATCAGCGTGGCCGGCGGCCTTTCGCTCGACCTTGGCAAATGCCTATTCTGTCCGTCATGTTCCGGCGCGTGCGGGGCGTGGGGTATAAAGTTCACGGGCGCTGTGGCGATGGCGGCCAACAGGCGGGAAGACCTGGTGGTAAAGGACGGCGGCCCAAAATCCGCTGAGCCTTTGCCGGAGGATTTGCGCGCGCTGTTCGCGAAATCGTTCAAGTTCCGCCAGGTGAGCGCCGGCGGATGCAACGGATGCGAAGCGGAGATCGCGGCGATGGGGAACATCATATTCGACCTGGGGCGGTTTGGCATGGGCCCTGTGGCCTCCCCCCGCCACGCCGACGGGCTTTTGGTGACAGGCCCCGTGACGCAGAATATGAAACTGGCGCTTGAGAAAACGAATGACGCCACGCCGGACCCGAAGATAGTTGTGGCGGTGGGCGCCTGCGCAATCAGCGGCGGGCCGTATCAGGAGCTCCCGGAGCAGACCGGCGGGGCGGACAAGACATTGCCGGTGACACTTTACATACCCGGCTGCCCCCCGCATCCGTTGACGATACTCGACGGATTGTTGAAAATGCTGGGACGCGGGGAATAAAACACACTAAACGCTCCACGCTTCGCTCCATTAATACAGGACGGCAACAATACGCATACGGTCTTAAGCAATTAATACTTGACACATAGTCAAGTATTTCATAAAATTATTTTTATGAATGAAAGGTTGCTGGAGTGTAGCTTCTTAATACCTATTGTCCGTGATTCGGATAAATCGCTTCACCAGCCAATTGTATGGCGTGATTTTCAGGATGACATGCGATCTATATTTGTAAAGGGGCATTCTGGCCCTGAGAGCGTCAATATAGTGATGTTTTACAAGGATGTGAAGCTAACGCCTGGCGAATATCCGGATTTGGACAACAGGGAAACAGTCCATGACGAAAGCCGAAGGTACACTGTGGCAATACCGGAAAGCAGGCTGGAAGACCTTCGAAACTTGTTGAGGAAAGTGGCAGACTCTTTTGATCAGAAATGTATTTACTTGTCAGTCGCAGGAATCGCGGAATTTATTTTACGCCAAAAAGAAAAACCCATATAGAAGAATTTGGTTATGAAAAAGCGGAATTACGAAACGATCACTGGGCGTTTGATTGATTTGAACGCTATTTCCGATGAGGAAATTGTTTTCCTTCATTCAGTCATGAAAAAATATAAGACGAAGCCGGAATGGAGCGATTTTTCGGCTTGGTGGACACTTGAATTGCAAAAACATGGTCTTCCAATGAAATCTTCGGCATGGCGAATCTGTCAGGACATGGAAGCGAGGCTTGGAATTGCCCAGAAAAAGGTGGCTCCACCTGATTACCCCGATTATCTGGCGGACATCATAGAAGCCAAATATGGTTCGCGTTATAAATTTTGCAAGAAGACGGGAATAGATCAGGGCCATTTAAGCCGAGTTTTAAACGGGCATGCCGGGCTTTCAGTGCGATCCCTTCAGGAGATTCTGGCGGCTTTGAATGTTGGAATAAAGTATCAAGATGAGGATGAATTGCAGTTGCTCGCCAGCCCTGAAAAAGCGATAAAGGCTTTGGCCGGAGTGTAAATCATACAAATGCACGGAATGAAAGAGATAATTGAAGAAGCTCAATCGCTTCCCGTGGAAAAAAGAGTCATCGTCATAGATTCCCTTCTTCAAACTCTCAATCCCCCATCGCCGGAAATCGATCTTGAATGGGCGCAGACCGCAAAAGGCCGTCTTGAGCAATTGCGTTCCGGCAAAGCCAAGGCTGTTCCCGGCGACGTTGTCTTCGCGAAGATACGGGAACGCTTTGACAGCTTCCCCGTGGCCGCCCCGGATTCCCAGTAGCGCCGGCATCTTGCCGGCAATTGCCACCGCGACGGCGCCCCCCTCCTACCCTATCAGTTCTTTTTCAAGCTTCGTCTGAAGGTCGGCCAATAACCGCTCCAGCGCGTCCCGGTGGGCAAGCTCCTGCTTGGCGAGGAATATGAACATCTCCTTGGACGCGGTGTCCTCATACTTGGCCGCCAGGTCCACATAGAACTCGTACGCTGACAGTTCCTTCGGAATGGCGATCACCAGCGCCTCTATCTTCGCCTTCAGGTCGTTTACTTTCTTCTTGTCCGGCATTTCCCCGCCGCTCCAGCTTTGATTATATGAACTTGCTTCCCAGATGCCCAAGATACGCCGCCACCGCCGTGGCCGAGTACAACGCGCATAGATAGACCCACCTGAACACGCCCCCTTCCACCATGATCTCCGGCCAAGCGATCCTTATGGACACGATGCCAAGGGCAAGGGCCATGAATATAACGCCGAATATCAGCTTATGGTCGAAAATCCGCGTCCGCCTGCCGGAGAACCTGGTCTTCCAGTCGTACGCGCCGCTGAAATAAGTGACAGGCGCCGCCAGCAGCCCGGCGATGACGCAGTGGAACGCCGACACTTCATAAAACCGGTCCCCGTTGATCACATAAATCGTGAGCAGCAAGGATGCCACCGGGAACATGGCGCTGGTGAAATGGCTCCCGATATGATGTATATGTATCGGGGCTTTTTTCAAGTTCATCGGGGCCTCCGCCTCCGCGTAAACGACATCAGCGTCCCACCGGGCGGTCCGCGGTTATACCCGTTACCTCAGGTCCACAGTCATGGCGCCTGATTTTTCGCCCTCAAGCTTGTCCACGTCCACGCACGACACCGCAAAATCCTCTTTGACCCCGGCCTTCATGTCCGGCACGATGTAGAAAAGCTCCCGCGTGGAGCCCGCCTTCTGCCAGCCGAAAAAGCTCCGCCTGTACACGATGTAATCGGTGGCGCCCACTTCCTTGTTGCGGTCCCACTTGAGCACAACCTTGCTCCCTTCCCTGGCCCACTTGAATCCGGCCACGGGAGCGGGCGGGCTTTTGGTGGTCCCCGCCACAACAGGAGAGAATTCCCCTTCCAGCCCAAAAGTGTCCACCGCCTGTATCTTGTAATAATAAGTCTTGCTGTTCTCCAGCTTGTCGTCCAGATGGTAGTTTTTTGCAGCCGGTATGTCGAATATTTTACGGAAAGCGCCGTTCTCAGAGTCCGCCCTGAATACGTGGTACTCCTTTATGTCCGTCTCCGGATTCTTGCGCCAGTCCAGCGGAACCTGCTTGGGCCTGTTGCTTGCGGCCTTGAAACTTTCAGGCGCCATGGGGGCCGGCTTGGTGGTGGCGGACACCGCCTCGCTCATCCCGGAGCGCGACCCGGCCCAGTTATACGCCTCGATCTTGTAGAAATAGAGGGTGAAGTCCTTTAGCTTTTCCGCGGAGCCGAATCCGCCCGTGTCCCCCCCGTCCACATATGAAGTCTTGTCCCTTCCCCTTATTTCGGCGATCTGGGCATATGGGCCTTTGTCCTCGCCGGACCTGTATATGTAATATCCCTTCACGTTGTCGTCCTCATGGGCCTTCCAGCCAAGCGGAACCTTGCGCGGCTGCCATCCCTTGGCGTCGAACTTTTTGGGGATAGCCGGCGGATCGGCCGTTTTCACGGAGACTGCGCCGCTTTTGAGGCCCTCGTCGTTGTACGGGCTGTACGCTGATATGGAGTAGTAATAAGTCCTGGAGTCCTCCAGCTTCGGCTCCGTGGAGGATCCGCCGCCGTAATCGGTGAAAGATTTTTCACCGCGCCCCTTGATGTCCTTTATAAGCTCCATCTTGCCGGACTGCGAATCGGAGCGGTATATCCTGTATCCGGCCACCTCCTGATTCTCATGCGCCTCCCATTTGAGGGGGACCGCCCTTATCTTTTTAGAGTCCCCCGCCAGGTTCTTCGCCGGCGCCGGCGGGCCCATGCTGGCGATGGAAATGGCCGTGGAAGGCTCGCTCTCCTTGTCCAGTGTGTTCAGGGCGCTGACGCGGTAGTAATAGGTCTTCGAGTCCGCCATGGGGCGGCCGGAAGAGTGCTCGTCAACAAACCGCACATCCTCCTGTTTGGATGTCTTGCCGATGGGCTTATAGTCTGTGGTGGGCGAGTCGGAACGATAGACAACGTATCCCTTGGTCTCCGGCTCCGGCTGCACGCTCCAGGTGACCTCTATCTTGCGGAATCCCTTGTTCACCGCCTTGAGCCCGGTGGCGACGGAGGTCCTGGAGCGGATGGCGTCGTTCTTGGCCATTTCCGCGGCGCCCTTTGTTATCTTAACGTCAGAGTATGTGTCCGAAGCGGCCGCGATCTCCACTTCACCCACCAGAATCTGCTTGATGCGGATCACTTTTTTCGTGGCGGGATCTACGATGTCCTCCCCCCTGCGAGCCACTATAAACCTGTCCCCTGCCTTCACGCCGTTTTTCGAGCCGACGTTCACGATCCCCTTGGAGGTCTTGGCGTCCGCGTCCAGGACGATCCCTTCGACGTACATTTTGGTCATGGCCGCCAGGCTTTCCGCCGCGGCCTTTTGCGCCACCTTCTGGTCCAATTCCTTTACAGCCTGGGAGTCCTCCGTTTTCACGGCGGCCTTTTTCTTTTTTGGGGCCGCGGCATAAGCCGGAACGGCGCTAATGGCGTCCGGCAGGAACACGGCGCCGCATGCGATGATCAATAACGCGGAAAATACCTTGCTGCTCATTCTTTTCAATTCCACCTAAGCTTGCTTAACACGCGCTTTCTGATTGGTCACATTTTTTCACATATCCGCCCGCATCTCAACCGGTTTTATATCTATTGAACGCATAGCCCGCGTTGCCCGCCACAGCGGCGTATATTATAATTTTGCCATTATAATTTTATTATATTACTATAATATTGAGAGTTCATGCGCACTCAGGCTCAATGCGGATCGGTGAAGGAAATTGGACAGGATACTCAACTACGTTTACGGCCTGAAGTCACCGGTGTGCCTGTTTTCAGCGTCGGGAGAAATCCTGATGACCAATCCGGCGATGGATCATATCTTATCAAGCCTCAAGTCCGGCGGCCAAAAAAAGCGCGATTTCACCGATACTCCCGGCGAATCCACCTGCCATGACTGCCTGAAAGCCTCCAGCGCGAAGGGGAGGTGTTTGATACCCAGGGAGCTTCCCGGCGCGCCGCTCCTGGCCGCGGTGAGCGTGTCCGGGGAACCCGGGGCAATACTTGCCGTTTATTGCGCGGGCGATTCGCGCAAGGAAGAAAGAAACGATCTGGTCCCGGTGATAGGTTCGCTGTTTACAGGGGAATCTTCCGTTTTTGCTTCCCGCCGTCCCGATGGGGCGGTTTCACTCCGTGAAACGATAGAGAAAGCCGCGCGCGCCGCCGGTGCTTTCGAAGCCGGCATTCACTTCAAGACTTTCGGGGCCAGATATCTAACTCCGCTATCGGCCGTCATCATGCAGTCCACACTGGCCCGGACGTTCAGGGAGATTTCCCTGTTTTCCACCCTTTCGGCCATGACCAGGATAGCTGATACATCAGGCGATGAGCAGGGCCAGGAAGTCTTCCCGCTGACCATAATTTCTCCCCTGGCCGAGCAATTTGGCGCGCGGACGCTGATTGCCGTTAATGCCGCCAACTTAAGGTTGAAGAGGTATTTTGACGCCCTTTGCGCCACGACATCCGTTCCATCTTCCACACCGCCTGTGATCACGATAGAAGAGGCCATGGTCAACGCGGAGTTTTCCCTGCAAACAGGCCTGGAGCCGGGAGAGGCGCCGCATCTTCCCGATTATTACAAGAAGCTTACATCCCGTGAGGCGGAAATAGCGGAGAGGGTGGCGTCCGGACAGGACGACGCTCTGATCGCCACAAACACTGGCATCGAAAAGTCCACCGTCAAGCAGCACCTCAAAGCCATCTTCCGCAAGACAGGCTACAAGAACAAGGTGGAACTGATATTGGGGATGCGGGAGGAGCGTTGAGGCTGCCTGACTTTTGTCGCTTCCCCGTGGCCGCCCCGGATTCCCAATCCCCTGCTATCCGGGGTGTTTGAGCGCGTAAAACCGCTTCAAGCCTCTTTACAATCCCCTTCCCACAGGTTTAGAATCCGTATAATCGCGAAGTAATAAATATGGGGCTGGAATGAAAGTCCTGAGCATGATCCTGGCCGGGGGCGAGGGGAAAAGGCTGTACCCTCTCACCAGGGACAGGAGCAAACCCGCAGTCTCCTTCGGCGGCAGGTACAGGATCATAGATTTCGCCCTTAGCAACTTCGTCAACTCCGGCCTGACAAAAATCAAGGTCCTCACCCAGTTCAAGTCCGATTCGCTAAACCGCCATCTGGCGCGCGGATGGCAGCTTTCCCCGCTCATCGACCAGTACATAGACCCGGTCCCTGCCCAGATGCGCACCGGGCGGAACTGGTATCGCGGCACCGCCGACGCCATTTACCAGAACATGAACCTGATCATCGACGAGGATCCGGACCTTGTTCTCGTCTTCAGCGGCGACCATATATACAAAATGGACATCCGCCGGATGATCGAATATCACATATCCCAAAAAGCGGACCTGACAGTCTCCACCCTCCCCTTCCCCCGGAATAAATCGACGGAGTTTGGCATCGTCGAAGTGGACAGGGACTGGCGCATCACCGGTTTCTGCGAAAAGCCGCTGGACCCCAAATGCATTCCCGGCATGCCAGATTTTTCGCTGGCCTCCATGGGCAATTACATTTTCGACGCCAAGGTGCTGTGCGACGTGCTGGAGAAAGACGCGCCGCTGGACACGGACCATGATTTCGGCAAGGACATCATCATCTCCATGATCGGGTCGCACAAGGTGTTCGCATACGATTTTTTGACCAACGAGCCGCCGGGGATGACCGAACCGGAACGGGGCTACTGGCGGGACGTGGGGAACCTGGAGCAGTACTGGGAGGCATCCATGGACCTTTGCTCCGTGTCGCCGGTGCTCAACCTTTACAACGACAAGTGGCCCATAAGGGGCTTTTTCAATTCAGGCGCCCCCCCGGCCAAGTTCGTTTTCGCCACGGAGGGCAAAAGGATCGGCATGGCGACGGACTCGCTGGTGTCCGAAGGTTGCGTGGTGTCCGGCGGGAAGATAAACCGGTGCGTTCTTTCGCCATGGGTGCGGATAAACAGCTACTCGTCGGTGGAGGAGTCGGTGCTGATGGAGGGGGTGAACATAGGGCGCAACGCGAAAATCCGCCGGGCGATAATAGACAAAAAGGTGGAAATCCCCGCCGGGGCCGAGATCGGTGTTGACCTGGAAAAAGACCGCAAACGCTTCCACGTCACCCCCGGCGGCATCGTGGTGATCCCCAAGGGAACGGTGATAGAAGAAGAGAAAACGGCTGCGGTCTGACCTGAATGCCTTCGCTAATCTGATCACGAGATAGAGATATAAAGACTGCTTGTTAAGAGCGTGATGTTTCTAAAGAGGGTGAATCCACCTGAAAAATCACACGTCATACGGCTTGATCACTAAATCATGAACTTCAGGAGGGAAATCCCTGATGTTCCGTGTGACAAGTTTGAGATTGTGTTGAAATGATCTATCAAAATTACGGAATCAAGGAGCAATTCCATCAAGATGCGCCCCACTCCCCGCGCAATTTAAGCTGATACCGCAGGCCGTCCCCCTCTTTCCATAGTCCGGCTGTCTTTTTTAGCGCCTCGCCGAAAGCCTGCTCGCTTATCTGCCCTGGTTGGTTTTCCGGGAGATTGCGCTCGATCTCCATCCAGTCGGCATAACTGATTTGAACAGCCACAGGATGCGCCTTGTCATCGGTGACTATCTTTTTTCCAATATCGCTCATAAAGGCTCCTTGGGTGAAATTATTATATCATCGTTTGACCGGCGCCAAACACATATGCCACTCCCCTCTCCTTCCTCTATAATCAGACCATGAGCGGAGAACTTGTGATAATGGCCATGAGCGGAGGGGTGGACAGCTCCACCGCCGCCGCCTTGCTCAAAGAAGAGGGTCGCGACATCGTGGGCGTCACCATGCGGGTGTGGGAGCATCCGGAGGACGTGGAGGCGCGAAACGGAACCTGCTGCACCCTCGACGACGTGGAGGACGCGCGCCGCGTGGCCATCCGTCTCGGGATCCCCCACTACACCGTGAATGTGAAGGCGGAGTTCAAGGAAAAGGTGGTGGACTATTTCGTCGCCGAATACATGCGCGGCCGCACTCCGAACCCGTGCGTGCTGTGCAACCAGGTGATAAAGTTCGACTACCTTTTCCGGCTGGGGGCCAAGCTTGGCGCGGGACATGTGGCCACCGGGCATTATGCTCGTATCGGGCAATTCCGCGGCCACACCGTGGTGATGCGCGGGCTGGACGCGGCCAAGGACCAAAGTTATTTCCTGTTCTCCATCGGGCCGGACAGGCTCAAACGGATATTGTTCCCTCTCGGCGCCCATTCAAAGCAGGAAACGAGGGCCATGGCGGAAAAGTACGGGCTGCACACCGCGAAAAAGCACGAAAGCCAGGAGATTTGCTTCGTGCCGGACAACGATTACACGAACTTCATAAAAAAGCTGCCAGAGGGGAAATCGGCCCGCGAAGGGGAGATCGTGGACTTTGACGGCAGGAAAATGGGGCGCCACAAGGGATTCCCCTTCTATACTGTGGGCCAGCGGCGCGGGCTTGGCATCGGCCACTCGGAGCGATTGTACGTTGCGGCCATCGAACCGGATACGAACCGGATTATCGTTGGAAACAAATCGCGGCTATACGGCAAGGCGCTGTCCGCCGGCGGGATGAACTGGTTCGTTCCACCGGAAGATTTTGCGGATATACAGGTGACTGCGCGGATACGCCATCAAGGAAAGGACACGCCCACTGTTATCATACCGGAAGGTAAAGAACGCGTGACAGTGGAATTCGCCGAGCCGCAGCTTGCCATCACTCCGGGACAGGCTGTGGTGTTCTATCATGGTGATGTTGTGTTGGGCGGAGGATGGATAGAAAAGAGGCTCGATAAGTGAAAAACGAAGTCAATTTAAGCGACGCGCTGGCCGTGGCGCAGCAGGCGGCAAGGGAAGCCGGGCGTATCATGACGGAAATGGCGGAGCGCGGGTTCCGGGTGGAGCACAAGGGGGAGATAGACCTTGTGACGGAGGTGGACGTGCTTTGCGAAAAGGCGGTGGAAGGCATTCTTGGCGCATCGTTCCCCGGATATGGCATCCTGGGGGAGGAATACGCCAACGTGCAAAGCGGCGCGAAATACAAATGGGTGATAGACCCCATAGACGGCACCACAAATTACGCCCACGGGTTCCCGGTGTATTGTTCGTCGGTGGCGCTGACGCTGGACGGCGCCCCTATCGTTGGGGCGGTGTACGACCCCACCCGGGACGAGATGTTCTGCGCGGTGCAGGGGATGGGCGCCATGCTCAACGGATATCCGATCCGCGTGTCCCATACCGCGGAGCTTATAAAATCGCTGCTGGCCACAGGATTTCCGTATGACATAAAGACCACCCCTCGCAATAATTTAAAGCAGTTCGCCGACTTCGCCATGCGCGCCCAGGCGATACGGCGGCCCGGCGCGGCGGCGCTGGACTTATGCTACGTCGCGGCCGGCCGTATGGACGGATTCTGGGAATTTCATTTGAAACCTTGGGACATCGCGGCCGGAGCGCTTATCGTGGCGGAGGCGGGAGGGACAGTTACGATGAGCGGCGGCGAGGAGCTGGACATTTACCGGTCGGACATCGTGGCGTCCAATGGAATAATACACAAGGAGATGCTGGAGGTATTGGGGATGAGATGATTTTTCTTTACTTTCAGGAAATGCTGACATATTATCTAGCCAATTGCACTTTACCCTTTTTCGGGAATTGTATAACATTACTTCAAGGGGGGGGGAATGTTGCCAAAGCAAAATCCGTTCTCACTATACGATTTTCTAGGGTATTTGTTCCCTGGCACGATTTTCCGAAAGTGTCCTAAACTTAGTTGAAACGAAGGTATGACCTCACCTGCTACCATGTTTTTGAACGAAAACAACGGAAAGCAAGGAGGTCACATGAAAAGAGTAAACGGTAACGGGAAAACTGGCAAGGGAAGAATGGATT
>JACRLM010000047.1 GCA_016235255.1 Nitrospinota bacterium
AACGAGGCTAAAGCGGGCTCCATGGGGGGCACAAAACAGTCGTTGTCTGAGCGCAAAGAGGCCGTCAATCCGCAATTACGGGGTAAATGATGGATCAAAACCACGATGCTGGAATTATGCAAAGGTCTCCTTTACAAGGAGGGGTGGCGGCGTTAAGCCGCCGGGGTGGTAAATGTTTTACTTTACGCTCCCACCCCCTCGGCTCCCGCGGAGCCACTCCCCCTCAGGCAGGGGGAGAAAAAGAACCGGCTGGCCCACTTTCAACCACCATGAATAAGTTTATACGATGTTCCTGAAACTCTCGGAAATCGCCGGGCAGGACACCCCGATCCGGATATTAAAACAGGCCGCCGCCTCCGGCGACATGGCCCACGCATACCTTTTCGCCGGGCCGGAAGGAGTGGGCAAAAAGACCACGGCCCTCGCCTGGGCGCGCGCCATGATGTGCCAGCGCGGCGGGGACGACGCCTGCGGCCAATGCGCCCCATGCCGCAAGGCCGAAGGGGGGAACCATCCGGACATCATCTTCGCCGAGCCGGAAATCCGCCCGAACAAGAAGAAAAAAGAGCTGGACATGGACCATGTGCGCGAGCTGATCACAAAGCTCCAGTACAAGCCATACGAGGCGCGCCGCAAGGTGGTGATAGTGGACGGGGCGGACAGGATGAACCTCCCCGCCGCCAACGCGTTCCTCAAGACGCTCGAAGAGCCGCCGGGGGACGCGGTGATAATCCTTGTGGCGTCCAACATGGGAAGGTTGCCCGCCACCATCATATCCCGTTGCCAGCCGCTTCGGTTCGGCCCGTTGCATTTCGCCGAAGCGGTGGAACTGTTCACGCGGACACGCGGCATGACGCAACAGGAGGCGGCCCAGACGGCCTCGCTATGCAAAGGAGCGCCCGGCCTTGCCGGGGAGGACGCGGCGGCAAGGAGAGAGGTGCGCGACCGGGCGTTAAAATTCCTTTCGATGGTGGCCCAGGGGGACGCGGCGGGGGCTTTGCGCATGGCCCAGGAACTGGACAAGGGGGACGACAAGGCCACAAGGTGCGACATGACCCTGGAGGCCGTGGCGGAGCTTGTCCGCGACCTTATTACGGTGAAAATAACCGGAGAATGTGATAAGTTGATGAATATGGACATCAAACCGGCCATGCTCACCCTGGCGGCCGGGTTTTCGGCTCGCGGACTGGAAAGGGCGTTCGACAAAGTGTCTGCGGTTTCGCTGGCCCGCCAGTGGAACATAAATCCCCTTTTATGTTTCAGCCTGCTGTTTATGGAGATGAGAGAAAGATAGTGCCCGACGAGATTCAAAACACCGGGGACGGCCAGGAAAAACCTTCCGGCCCCGCTGAAAACAATATTCCCTGCCCAGGTTGCGGTCCGCATTCCGAAGGTGATGTGACCACTGTAGTGGCGGAGGAGCCTTCCACCGATCCTAAAAAGTTCGCCATCGGAGTGGTGACCGGCATCGGCGGCAGGGCCGAGGACTTTTTCTGGAACCTTCTCGATCTTCGCGTGGGGGATCAGTGCGTTGTGGACGGCGACGGGATATTGTCCATCGGCACGGTGGCCATAACCAAGAAGGTTGCAGGCCTTTGCCCAAAACGCGGCAGGCCGCACGGCAAGGTTGTGCGCAAGGCGACGGACGATGACGTTTCCAGGGCGGCATCGCTTGCGGTGAAGGAAAAAGACGCCATGCGCTATTGCCGGGGCAGGATACTCGAGCACGACCTGGCGATGAACCTTTCAAAGGTGGTCTATAACTTCGACGGCTCGAAGGCCGTTTTCTACTTCACCGCCGAAAACCGCGTGGATTTCCGGGACCTGGTCAGGGACATTTCGTCCTTCACCCGGGTGAAGGTGGAGATGCGCCAGATCGGCGTTCGCGACGAGACGCGGATGCTTGGCGGATGCGGCCCCTGCGGGGTGGAGCTTTGCTGCGCCCGGTACCTTTCCGATTTCGCCCCGGTCTCCATCCGCATGGCCAAGGACCAGAACCTTTCGCTGAATCCCGCCAAGATATCGGGGGTGTGCGGCAGGCTGATGTGCTGCCTTGGATACGAGCATGAGCATTACAGGGCGATAATGGAAAGAATGCCCCGGATGAACAAGTCCGTGATCACAATGGACGGGCGCACGGGGAAGGTTTACAACATAAACGCGCTGGCCGAGCGGGTGGGCGTGGTGTTCGAGGACGGGTCCCGGATGGAGTTCGCCGCTTCGGACGTGTCCCCCGCCCATAAAGGCCCCCCCCAGAAGAAAAAGGAAGACGAAACGGCGCAGGCCGCCCCGCCGCCACAGCAGCAGGTCCAACCTGCCCCGGCGAGGGAAAGACTGCCCGAAACACCAGCGCATGAGGATCGGCGGCCGGAGGGCGTATCTCCCGGAGCCCAGCCCGGCAGAAAACGGCCCCGCAGGAAAAAGAAAAAGAGTTTTCAGAGGGAGGGGGGCGCCCCCCAGCAGGACAACAGGCAACAGCCCCCGCAGGGGCAGGATCGTCAACAAAGCCAGGATCGTCCACCGCGCCCGGAAAGGCCGCAGCAGGCCCCGGGCCAGCAGCCCGGCGGCGGCGCCAGCGGTGGCGGTGGCGGTGGCGGCGGCGACCGGCCCGAGGGGGGACGGTTCCGTGGTAGAAGGCGCGGCATGATGAGAAGGAGAGGCGAGGAGGGTTGATTATGCCCCGTTATCTTCGTCTTTCCGCGTTTTTCATGATTCTTGCCACCACAGTCGCGTCCAGCGAAACTGTCTATATTGAAGGCAAGGCCGCAAAGTTCCGTTCCGGCCCCGGCACAAACTACAAAGTACTATGGGAAGCTCCAGTGTTCACTCCACTGGAGTTCCTGGCCAAATTCAAGGATTGGTACGCCGTGCGGGACAAGGACGGCGACGTCGGCTGGGTGCACAACCAGGTGATCGCAAAGGGGAAGGCGGCGGTGGTGACGGACAAGAAAGCGGACGTGCGCAAAGGGCCGGGAAAGGACAAGCCTATGGCCTTCGCCGTGGAAAAAGGGTATCTTTTCCGGGTGGTGGATGAGAAAAAAGAGTGGGCGAAAGTGAAGGACGCCGAAGGGGACGAAGGTTGGATTTTAAAGGAAAGCCTTTGGATGTCCCGGTAACTTGAGTTCAACCAGAACAAAACCTCCGATTTTATGAACAAAGAGAACGGGGTGCCGGGGACCACCGAAGCGGACAGCAGGCTTTCGGAGATCGCCGAGTTCAACAACAAGATCCTCTCCGTCATCTCCCATGATTTGCGCTCCCCCCTATCCTCCACCATCGGCCTTATCCGGCTTTTATTGCGCCGCGACAAAGAGCCACTTTCCGAAAGACAGGAAAACATCCTGCGGGTGATGGAACGCTCGGCGGTGCAACAGATGAGTTTCATAGAAAACCTTGTGGAGATATCCCGGATCGAACGCGGCCTTTTGGAGGCGCACCCCTCCCCTGTTCCCGCCGCCCGGATAGTACGGCGCGCACTGGAAATCGTTTCGGCGGCCGCGAAGGAAAAAGGGATCGGAGTGTCGGACGAATCGGACGGCGGGCTGTGGATCGAAGCCGACGAGGAAAAGGCGGTCCATATCGTCCACCACCTTCTGACGAACGCGGTGAAGTTCACCAACAGGGGGGGGTGGATTAAAATTCAAACAAAGCGGGAGGGCGATCTGGTCCTCATCTCGGTGAGCGACAACGGCGTGGGGATGGACCCGGCCAAGACCGGAAAACTTTTCGACCTGGCGTCAAAATGCGGAACCCTTGGCACCGACGGTGAAAAAGGGACCGGGCTGGGCCTGGCCATATGCAAAAAACTGGCGGCGCTGATGGCGTGCGGGATTTGCGTTGAGTCCACACCGGGAAACGGGACGACGGTGACGTTGAGTTTTAAAAAGGCGAATCAGGCGTAATTGCCGTCATGGTTCGGCAAGCTCACCATGACAATAATTCATAATGTCATCCTGAGCCTGTCGAAGGATGGCGCCAATAGCTTGATGGGGCGCAGGTCTCCGCGCCCCTGTCACATCAGCGGTAAGCGGCGTTCACGCCTTCTTGGAAATCTTCGCCCCGATGGCGCCTTGCAGCACGGAATCCAGTCCCGGAGCGTTACCGGAGAGCGAACTGGCCGCTCCGGCGGAAACCGCCTGCTTCACCGCCGATAGCTTCTGGCTTTGCGCCGCCTTGTCCTTGGCCGCGGTCACGTCCGCATTCCGTTGTTTGGCCGCGTCATCGGCCTTTTTCACCGTGGTGTTCTTGCTGAACCTCGCGGCGGCGTCGGTCTTTCCGGCCTTGTACGGCGAAACTTTGTTCATTTTGCTGTAATCGTAATAATTCTCGGCCATACCACCCTCCTGTCCCTTATGGGACAATTGTAGCACTAATCAAAAGGAGTGTCCCGCCGGCTCCCGAGTTTGGAGCGGAATGCCGACGGGATTGGCCCCGCGAGTAAGCCGGGGTTTACGCCACCGTGTCTATGGTGGACCCCGCCTTCTTTATCATGTCTATCATTTGGGCGCCTGCGGCCTTTTCCGCCGCCAAAGCGTGCTTTAAAACCGCCACGCCACCCTTATCGCCCTGACTTGCCTGTTGAACGAAATCGCTTTTCCCGCCGCCCGCCGCTGAGACTTCCATAGCGCTCACCCCCGATCAGGTTTATATTCCCGCAATCAACTTATCGGAGGGAAAAGATTAAAACTTTAGGGGGGGACGGGATTTTTTTAGAAAAAAAACAGGGGCGCGGCGAACCGTACCCCTGCATTAAAGGCTGCTTACGCGCTGGCGATCTCTTTTTCCAGAGACGGGGCTATCTGGACCGGTTTGACATATTTTTCAACGTCTTTCCGGTTCCCCACCACGCCCAATTTCTTGAAAAGGAAGTCAAACTTGGCTTCCAGCTCTCCCCGGAGCGTCGCCCGAACCTCGCTTGGCAAGGTCCAGATTTCCTCCTTGACCAGCCCAAAACCCTTTTTACGGGTCTTGTAAATGAACTGTTCCTCTGTCTGCCCTTCTTTCCACTCCGCCTTGAACTTTTCCTTGAGCAGCCCGTACATCTTGTCCCGGAGCGGCTGGGGAAGGTTTGGCGAGTCATACACCATGTTCTGGAAACCGGTGGCAAGATGCACCTCGGAAGTTGTGGTCTCCGGGAACCTGTGGAAAGCGTCGTCCGGCAAGGTTGACGCGCCATGCTGCACGGCGCCGGAAAGGCCGTATTTCTCCCGCGCCGTATGGCTCATCTTTTCCAGGGTGTCAAAGTCCAGCTTCACTTTTGCGATGGTGCCGTCCGCCAGGGGGACGCCGCCGTGGGTGGTGCCGGTCTGCACCGACACTTTGCTTATCCCTTTAAGGTTGGCCCCGTATTTTTTCAATGTCGAATTGTATCCGTCCATATACGCCACAAGTTCTTCCACTGTGGAGTTTTTCTCCCCCACTTCGCCTATCTCCCCGCCGACGGACACGGTGACCCCCGCCGGTTCATGCTTGCGCACATGGGCGGTCAGCTCCGCCCCCACCTCGAAGTTGAGCCTCTGCTGCCCGGTCAAATCCGGCTTTGACAGGTCCACAAGCGTGGATGTGTCTATATCTATATTGTAAAAGCCCCCTTCGACGGCCTCCGCGATCAGTTTCTTGAGGGTCTCCACTTCCTTGGCCGGGTCGGCCTTGTATTTTTTCACGTTGACCTGGAAATGGTCCCCCTGCACGAACACGGGGCCTCTGAAGCCTTCCTTGATGGCGGCGGCCAGCATCACAGCCGTGTACTCCGCCGGGCGCTGGAACGTGTATTCGATCTCCGACTTGGCGATCTCGTATATGAACGTGCCGCAATTGTTCCTGACGGCGGTGCGGGCAAGAGCCCTGGCCACGTCATACGTCATGCCGCGTATATTGACGGCCGGGACGGTGTATCCCTTCACTTCGCCGCGCCCCATCGCCTCGTACAGCCCCTGGATGGAGGCCGACCACACACCCAGCGCGATACCAACGGACTTTATCGCCCATCTGGCAGTGCCGCGGATTTCAGGAGTCTGGCCGAAAACGGCGTTATAGGCCAGTTTGTCTATTGCCTTGCCCTGGCAAGCGGATGGATCGGTGATCTTCAGCGATCCGCCCTCGGCAACGGCGCAATTGGATATCGAAGCGAGCAGCTCTTTAGCGTCGGCAACTTTCATTATCCACCCCCAAGATCAAGTTGAACGCACTCGGGAAAGGCTTTTGAAAAGCATTTTGCAGCCCCCCGTTCCCCGTTAAAACCTTGTCTAAAATATCACACTCGCAGGGGCGGAGCCAATGGCAAATGGGGCGCGAAAATTAAGCATGTATTTTGATGAACGCCACGCATGCTTTATTTCATTTTTCCCGCCCACGCCTACCCCATGAACTTCTCGAAAAACCCCTTTTGATGCGGCCGCACTTCACCGCCGTCCAGCTCCGCAAGCTCGCGCAATAGTTCTTCCTGCCGTTTGCTTATCTTTGCCGGCGTGACCACCACGAGACGTATGATCAGGTCCCCCTTCCCATAATGGCGAAGGTGAGGCACTCCCCTGCCCTCCAGCTTGTGGAGCGTGTCTGACTGCGTCCCTGCGGGCGCCGTAAAGCTCTCCTCCCCGTCCAATGTGGATATCTTGATGTCCGCCCCGAGCGCCGCCTGGGAGAATGTCACCGGCACTGTCACCAGCACATCGTCGCCATGACGCTGGAACTTATCGCTCTCCTTCACATATATCACCACATACAGCGACCCCGCAGGGCCGCCGTTCCGCCCCGGTTCGCCCTCCCCTTGCAGGCGAAGCTGCGATCCTGTGTCCACCCCAGCCGGGATTTTCACCGACAGCTTCTTTTTCTCCAGCGTCATCCCCATCCCATGGCAGTTCTTGCACGGATGGGTGATCTTCACCCCTTCGCCGTGGCACGTGGGGCATGCCGTGGATATGGAGAAAAACCCTTGAGACCGCACCACCTTCCCCGTCCCCCGGCATGTGGCGCAGGTGGAAGCTTTCTTCCCTTTTTCGGATCGCGACCCGTGGCACACGGAGCAGGTGATATATTTTTCCACCTCGACTTCTTTTTCAACTCCGCGCACCGCGTCCATGAACTCTATCTGCATGTCATACCGCAGGTCCGAGCCCCGCCGCGCGCCGTCCGGCCTGCCACGTCCGCCGCCGAACCCGAAAAAGTCCTCGAAAATGTCGCCGAACGATGTGAATATGTCCTCGAACCCGCCGAAGCCGGAGAAGCCCGATTTCTTCAGCCCGTCGTGGCCAAAGCGGTCATACAACCCGCGTTTTTCCGGGTCGCGCAGCACTTCATAAGCCTCGGAGGCGGCCTTGAATTTCTCCTCCGCTTCCGGGTTGTCCGGATTCTGGTCGGGATGGTATTGATACGCCTTTTTCCGGTAGGCCTTCTTTATATCCTCCGGGGAGGCGTTGCGGGCCACTTCCAATAATTCGTAATAATCCTGCTTCGTCATGGCCCTTTACGCTTTCCTCCCAACCCGCACCATCGCCGGCCGCAGCACGCGCCCTTCGTACACATATCCGGGCGTCAGTTGTTCCATCACAATGTTGTCCAATGCGGCGTCCTCCACCTCCACCACCCCCACCGCCTGCGCCACCTCCGGGTCGAACGGTTTTTGCGCGCAATCGGTGACCGAAAGGCCGCGCACCGTAAGCGCCTTGACAAGCCCGTCGCGCAAAAGGCCCATCCCTTTGAGGATCGCCTCGTCTGCGTTGGCTTTCTTCGCGTGGTCGAGCGCCCTGTCAAAATCGTCCATCACAGGCAGGAGCGCCGATATCAGGTCGCCAAACCTCGCCTTGGCCCTGTTGTCCACGTCCGCTTCCAGCCGTTTGCGAAGCTGGTCCACCTCCGCCATCCGCTCCTTGTGGGCGGCGATATATTCGCGCAGCCGCTCGTCGTTCTGCCGCATCTGTTCGTTGAGCTGGTCAACGAATGTCGGTAGCCGTTCAAGGTCGGCCTCCGGCGCGTCGGAGCAGGTGTCGTCCACCGATTTTATCCGGCGCTTGTCACGCACTTCAACTTTATCGTCTTCACTCATCGCGTCATCAGGTCTTCAAGAATTTTAATCAAATCGCCGGTGACAAACCGTTCCGGCACGCCGCAATCGGCCCCGCGTTTACGGCTCGTGGCCGCATAGGCCCCGCCGGGGGCGCGGCCGGCGACGGTAACTTCGTCCACCAGGTTTCCAAGGGTATCATAGACCGACATCACAATCGCCGGTTTGTTTTGCCGGCTTTTGCCGGCGTTTTCGCAACGAAGGCTGGTCAAAGCCCATACAAGCCCGCTCCACGATTCAGGGTTTATGTCGCGCTGTTCGGGGCCGGTCATTTTATAGACGTCCCCTTTGCGGGCGATGTCGAACACCTGCCCGTGGCGGCTTATCACTATCCTTCCCACTTCGTCCGAACGGACCGGGAAATATCTGACGTCGAAAAATGTGGACGGTTTTACATTGAGCGCGTTAAAAGTATTGCCGTCAAGCTCCACGTATTTCTTGCCATCATCCGATAGCGCGTAATGCCGGCCGGAGCTTTTTTCAGCGGCGCTATATAGGCTGACCGTTTTGTCCTTCCCGCCAGCGGTGATGGTCATCTTCAAATCCGCAACGCCAGCCTGGGCGTCCGCAAGCTTTGTCCCCCTCGCCCGTTCAAGCTCGAATAAAATACTTTCAATCGCCGCCGTGTCCGCCTCCTTGCCTTGGGGTTCCACGATGCGCCAGCGGGTCTCATCGCTCTCTTTCTTTTTCTTCTCCGTCTCCGCCGAAAGTTTCCATCCCGGAGCCGCAAGGGTTATCTTCGTCACCGTGTTTTTATCGAACTTGACCAACGACAGGTCGCGGAACATGTCCGGCGTTTCCGGGGCGGATGTGTGAACGTCCTCCGGGATTCTCACCAATGTGCCAGAACCTGCCATCGTGGCGTACCGCCCCCCTTTCACCGTGGGCGAACCGATGAGAAGCGTTTCGGTGTTTATCGTTATCGAGGCGGCGGGCCTGTCCAGCCCGTACTGTTTCATGTCCGCAAGGTTGTCTTCCACAAATTCATCCGCCACCGCCGCCAGTGTTTTGGAAAGGTATTGCTCCACTTCCCCCGCGTCCAGCGCCCCTTGCGCGGGCTTTGCCAGGTTCCATCCGGCGTCCGATTTTTCCACGGTGATCTCAGCGCTTCCTTTTTTCACCGTGAGCGATTTCACATCGGATAGTTTTGCGCGGAATAGTTTCCTCTCCCGCAGGTCGAAAAGGTTTTTGAAAATGTCATCTGCATCGTGCGAATGGACCATATAGACATTGGGGGAACCATCCACCATCACATAACGCCCATGCCCCGCCGGGCTCACAGCGCCCACTTTTATGGTTTGCGATCCGCCGGATTGGGCGAACGTCACAGAATCGGGATTTTCCAGCCCGTAATCGGCAAGATTAGGCGCCGGGCCTATATCCTCGCCCCGTTCAAGCCCACTGGCTGCGATGATGATCGCGTCCACCGCTCCCGCCGCCGCCAAAGCCTTCACCGGGCCTGTGATTCTCCATTCCGCGCCGGCCTTTTCCAATACGATGGTCCCGGCCCCCTTTTTTATAGTGATGGAGCCTGCCTTGGCCGTGTCGAGGTCTAATAGTTTCGGGCCTGATTTTGCGCCGCCGTCCGCGCCTGTCTTTACGTGGCCCAGGTAATAATAAATGCCGCCAAGCGCCGCCAGCGTCAGCGACGCGATCCATATCCTGCGGCCTTTCATTTGCGCCTTCTTCGCCAGACGTAAACACCGCCGCCCGCCGCCGCCAATGGAATCGCCGCCACCGTGATCCAGAACACCGTGGCCAGTTGCCCGGCCGTGAAGAACACAGGGTTGAATCCCTTCGATTTGGGCTTTATGACGGCGCCGCCATCCCGCTCCGATAGCCAGTTGACCACGCCGATGAGCAGGTCCCGGTTGCCGGAGAAGTTGACGCTTGCGTTGGATGTGAAATCAGAATCGCCCGCCACGGCCATCCTTGTTTTCCGCGTTTTCTCGCCGATCTTGCGCTCTTCTTTGGACGGCCCTATCTCCCACTCGGCGGTGGCTATCAGCGTCAACGGGCCGGGATGATCCTTCGCCGGATCAAATTCCGGCCTCCCTTTTTCGATGGAGCCTGCGTCCGTCTCCCCCCAGCTTTGTTTCGCCGTGGCGGCGATGATGTCCAGCTTGGCGCCATCTATCCCTTTACCGGTCTGGATAGAGCGCGAAAGGGGGAACAGCGCCACAGCTTTCATGTCCTTCACCGCCGGATGCGGCCCGAACTCCGCCACCGCCGCCACCAACGGATCAAAGCCCAGCTGCTGGCTTAGCGGATCGAGGATCATGTCGTCGCGCAGGGTGAAGCCGAACCCCGCAAGCGATTTTTCAAAATTTTGCAGCCTGCCCGGATCGGCCATAAAAAACGCCGGTTTCCCGGCCTTTATGGCCGATTCCAGCGCCAGCGCCTCGGCTGGTTGCAAGTCTTTGGCCGGGCCGGGGACTATCAAAAGATCGGCGTCCCGGGGAACTTTGCCCTGCTCGAAAAGGTTTAGCGCGGCCACGATGTATCCTGCCCCTTCCAGCGCGTTTTTCGCCTCCGTCCAGCCCCCTTTGCCGTTGTCGGCCATGTCACGCTCGCCATGCCCCTTGAGCGCGTATATTTTTTTCTGCCCGGAGGAAGTCACGTGGGCGATGGCGTTGATGATCCCGTCTTCCGATATTCCATGTACGTTCTCGCGCCTGCCGGAGGCGGCCTCCACGATGACGGTGTCATAATCGGCCACGCTGTATTTTTTCGCGACGCCAGGCTTGCGGTCCGGATCCACGATCTCGTAACCGAACTTTTTGGCCGCATACGAAAACTGTTCGAGCGCATCCTTCGTCTCCTGCGCCTTTTCCGGCTTTACGAAGGCGTACACCTTTATGTCGTCCGTCAGGGCCGCCAGCGCGGCGGCGGCCTGCTTGCCGAGGGAAAATTTCTGATCCGCCGTCAAATCGAACCTTTTGTAATGGTTCACCCCGATAAGGTTTATCACCACCACAACCGCCATCACGATAATTGTGAAGGCCGCGCCCCCCATCGCTTTTTTCAGCCGCTTTTTCATAACGAGTTCAAGCCCTCCACGAGCGCGACTCCAGCGAGCGCAGCGTCAGGAATATGAAAAGGAAGATGAACGAAAGGTAATAGACCAGGTCCTTCGTGTCTATCACCCCCTTGGCGAAAGTCTCCATATGCTCCAGTATCGAGATGTGCCGCAGCGTCTCCGCCAATGGGCCCGAATCGCTCCCCACCGTCCAGGAAATCACCCACAGCATCAAAAGCGACCCGAACGATACCGCCGCGGAGATTATCTGGTTTTCCGTCAAGGTGGATATGAACATCCCCAAAGCGACGAACGACGCGGCCAGAAGCAGCAAGCCAAGGTACGCCGCCGCCACCGCGCCCCACGCCACCGGGCCGTAGATGGACGCAAGCGCCGTGTACACGAAGGTAACGGAAAGCATGGCCCCGAATAGCCCGAGGGCCGCCAGATATTTGCCGAGGGTGAGTTGCAAGCCTGTGACAGGCCACGTCAACAAAAGTTCGATGGAGCCGTTTTTCATCTCCTCGGAGAAAAGACGCATCGTGACGAGCGGGGCCAGCAGCAGCATCACCACCCCCATGTTGCCGAACAGCGGCCGGAGGACGAACGAGGCCATGTCCAGCTCCTGCGGCCCCATGTATTGCGCCATGCGGGAGGCTTCAAAGCTGGCCATCCCGTAAAACACCATACCGGAATAGAAAAAGTAGCCGGATATGAGCAGGAACATCACCATCACCGCATAGGCCACCGGCGAAAGGAAATAGGAGCGCAGTTCGCGCTTGAGGATTACGATGACGCTATTCATTGCCCCGCCCTCTCTTCAACGCCGGCCGCCTGCGGCTCCTCGGTCACAAGCTTCAAATAAACATCCTCCAGGGACATCGCCCCTCCCGCCGACAGCTCCATAAGTTCCCAGTCCATTTGCGCCACTAGTTTCACCGCCGCCTTGCGAAGGTTCATCCCCCCTTTCGGGGTGATGGCGCAGGAGACCACATCACCTTCAACCGTGGCCGAAACGTTTTCAACCTCCGGCATCGCTTTAATTGCGTTTATCACCTGCTCATGCGGCCCGGCGATCTTCAATGCCGTCTGCCCTCCGCCCCGGAACCTGGACGAAAGGTTTTGAGGCGTGTCCGCCGCGATGACTTTGCCTTTGTTTATTATCATCACCTTCGAGCAGATCATCTGCGCTTCGGGGAGGATGTGGGTGGAAAGGATCACGGTCCGTTTGCCAGCAAGCTCTTTTATCAGCGAGCGGATTTCGGCGATCTGTTTGGGGTCCAGCCCGATGGTCGGCTCGTCGAGCACCAGTATTTTAGGATCGGCCAGCAACGCCTGGGCCAGCCCCACCCGTTGCTTGTACCCTTTCGACAGCGATTTTATGAGCGAGCGGCGCCTGTCCGCAATCCGGACCGACTCCATCACCTCGTCCACCTGACGCCGCTTTTCGGCCCCCTTCAATCCCTTTATCTCGGCGGCGAAGTCCAGATATTCCCCCACGCGCATTTCGGTGTACAGCGGGGTGGATTCGGGAAGGTATCCCACCCGTTTTTTTACTTCCAGCGGATTTTCCGCCACGTCCAGCCCGTCCACCATCACCCGCCCTTCCGTGGGGGGCATGAATCCTGTGATGATGCGCATGGTGGTGGTCTTGCCGGCGCCGTTGGGGCCCAAAAAGCCGCAGATTTCCCCCGGTTCCATGGAAAACGATATATTGTCCACCGCCAGGGCCGCCCCGTAGCGCTTGGTGAGGTTCTCCGCCTTTATCAAGTCAACTGCCTGTAAGTTAAATACGTTGAATAATCAATAATTACAGCGACGCATAATGTATAAGACCGGCAAAGGCCAATGTCAATGCCGGGATGGATTTTATGATATTTTCAAGCGGCGCGCCCCCCCCCACGCACACCATGCCGTTTTCCATAGTTGAATATTTCCTTCATTCCAAAACTAATTATTGGGACACATATTTTTTGATTGAATCATGCTGTCCATCCATAGGCGCGCGAATTTGATCATCCCTCTTTTCGAAATATGAGTTTTACCTCCTATGCCGGCGTCGGTATAGGTTAAATACCTATCTCCCGGCGAGGTTAAATAGCTATCCGTATCAGGCCCGGGATATATTTTTTCTCCGCAGTTAACCAAGCCGATTTGAGCTTTTCTAATATGATCAGCGATTTTTCCGTCATTATATGTCGCCACTGAAACATAGATCGGAGCTGACACTCCCTTTTCCCTTATCGAATCGAGCATGCTTGAAAAACCAGCGGAATATTCCTGGCCCGAAAGTCCATGGTCCGCCTCCCCCTGGTGCCACATTATGTGGGTTATTTCAAATCCGCCAAGCCTTAATTCCGTGATGGCATTTTCTATCCTGCGATTTAAATGCCCTCCCCTGGCCCAATGCTTGACGCTTGATCCGCCCGCTCCAATCGATGTGATTAGCGCACTTTTGGAAAGTCCATTTTGTATGATAAGGTCACCTAGCCTGCTCCATACAGACGCTCTTTCGCCAGTGGCTCCCAGCAGAGGATCAGCGGCTTTATAACATTTCCCGCGATAATAATTATACACATCATATCTTGACGCATAGCCGGGCTTTTCACCATAATTTGCGGAATTGGACTGGCCAAGCGCCAGAATTACAGATGGAGCATGCGCTCTGACTTCACCGCAATCCACAACTTCCTTCCCGGAAACATCGGAGTATATTGGAAGGACCAATGTCCCATTCATGAAGTCTTGCGCGGGAATTTTGTACATCGCCATAATGGCGCCGGATATCGCGGACATGTGCTTGAACGCCCTGTCCTTGCACGGTATTGGACCGCAATAGGCTGATTTGCCGTTTATGTTCCGTATGTCCACATAGCTGACGGCGGTCAATCCCAATAAACGGCGGATATATTCCTTCTTTATCCGGTCATATTCCTCACGCAATCCATCGCGTGCGCTGTCCGATTCAACCGAAGGCATGTCCACTAACAGTATCATGGCTCCGTTCGCCTTCACCGCCGCAACAAGTTTTAAAAGCTCATCAAACTGCCTCCCGGAAACGCGGGCGTTTGGCTTTGCCGCAAGCCCGTCCGGGGAAACACCGCCTTGGGGATATCCGGTCAAGCCTATGAACGGTTTTTTCAGGGAAAACCACGCCGCGTTCAACATGGCGTAAAACGAGGTGATGGCCGGGCTGCCGGGATTGCCGCGGAGACGGTCGATGACCTTTCCCTCGCCGTCATAATACATGAAATATCTCTTTTTCACCGAAGACAAAGGGGCGCCCGCTTTTATGTTTCCAGGCTCCCCTTCGACGAACATTTCAGGGCTGACGCCAGCAATAAACAAAAGCTTCCCGCGGATTTCCGGCGGGTTGTTGTCCATGATGGTCTGGACAATATCCCTTAATTCACCAATATCAGGCGTGGTGTCCAATGAAAAATTATGGACGTCGAATCTAAAGAAGTATTTTTTCAATATCCCGGCGGCAAATGCCTTCTGTGACGCTGGACCTCCAATTGCGAAAGTGTCCTAAACTTAGTTGAAACGAAGGTATGACCTCACCTGCTACCATGTTTTTGAACGAAAACAACGGAAAGCAAGGAGGTCACATGAAAAGAGTAAACGGTAACGGGAAAACTGGCAAGGGAAGAATGGATTTC
>JACRLM010000048.1 GCA_016235255.1 Nitrospinota bacterium
CAGGTTGAGGAAAGTGAGCGGTTATAAACACCTGCCAGAACTGCGTGAGATCATGAAACGGGCTCTGGCGGGGAAGATAATGGTGAAAGCGGCGTGACGGTCATGCCGGGAGTTTCAACTAAAAAAGGGATTGACTCTTCAATTCATTTCAGTAAATTAAATTCAATCTTTCCCCTTAAATCTCTTCAGCCTCAGCGAGTTGCTCACCACCGTCACCGACGACAAGGCCATCGCCGCCGCCGCCAGCATGGGATTTAACGTCACTCCCCATATCGGGTACAGCGCGCCCGCCGCCACCGGTATCAATATCACGTTGTAAGCAAAGGCCCAGAAAAGGTTCTGGTGGATTATGCGCAAAGCCACCCCGCCCCAGCTCTATGGCCGAGGCGACGATGAAGGACGTTTCGGTCAGATCGTCGTTAAATTGCATTATTAATCCGCGCCGCCATCGTAATTGTTCTGAATGATTTGAACATGATAGCAGAAGTGCGGGCGCGGCGGGCCCCCTGAAGGATTCTCAATCTCCGGCCAAGGATTTATAAAAACGCATGTCATACTGAGCCATGTCAGGCTGGGCGCGCCGAAGCCCAAACTTGTCATGGTGAGCCTGTCGAACCATGACTTTAACAGTTGTTGTCACCCTTCGACAGGCTCAGGGCGGCAGTTTTCATAAACATATGAAATTATCCGGAGATTTGGGAGGATAGCGTCAAGGAAGTAGACCGGGGCTCCGCCCGCCCCGGTCATTTAATCCAGGAATGATGTGTTCAATAGCCTGTTTCAACGTCAGCGGATCGCATCTGTGCTAAGCATGCTAAGGCCGCTAATGCCGCAAACCGTATCCACAATGTCTATATAGCGGCCTTTCGCTCCAGCTTTCATTGAGCGGATCAGGGAGTTGATTATTTTAAGGTCGTTGGCCTCTATAATTTCCACCATGTCGTACTTTGAAATACCCTGGCAGTAGAGCATATTCCGATTTACAAGCTTTGCGTATTTCCTCAGATCGTTCATGTGGGAGACGCTGTTTTCGATTTTCTTTTCCCGTGTCAGCGTGTTCCATTCGTCTTTCATCTTCAGGAAAACAAGCGCCACGTATGTTTGCCCGTCATTGTCAAAGTCAATCTCTTTGGCTGTGGGATTTGCGGGTATTTCTTCGTTTGGAATCCACTTGAGGCTCTTGTCCGCGTGTCTTTTGATCTTGTTCCCGCATTTCACGCAGATTTTCAGTTCCTCCGGCATTTCCGTGCCGCACTTGTCACACTTGACCCATGTTTCCGCCATTTTTCCCTCCTGATTTGTTTGTGACGCAAAAAACGCCATTACCATTTCCCAGACGCCCCCCTAAGCCGGGATTTTCCGGCTGGCGTATGACATGGGTATAAAATTACGCTGAAAGCGGCGGAAAGGCAATAGAATAATATGGGAAAATATGAAAAACGTGAAGGGATATTAACTATCCCCCTCCAAACCTACCTCAGCCTCAGCGAATTGCTCACCACCGTCACCGACGACAGGGCCATCGCCGCCGCCGCCAGCATGGGATTTAGCGTCACTCCCCATATCGGGTACAGCGCGCCCGCCGCCACGGGTATCAATATCACGTTGTAGGCGAAGGCCCAGAAAAGGTTCTGGTGGATTATGCGCAGCGTGGCGCGGCCCAGTTCGATTGCGGTGACCACGCCGCCAAGGTTCCCGCTCATCAGCGTTATGCCGCCCGCCTCCATGGCGATGTCCGTGCCGTGTCCCATGGCAAAGCCCACGTCCGCCGCCGCCAGGGCGGGGGCGTCGTTTATCCCGTCCCCCACCATCGCCACGATCCGCCCCTCGGCGCGGAACCGGGCCACTTCGTCCGCCTTGCCCGCCGGGCCCATGTCGGCCATTATGCTGTCTATCCCCGCTTCCGACCCGATGGCGAAAGCGGTGGCGGGATGGTCCCCGGTGATCATCACCACGTCCAGCCCCATCTTGCGCAGCTTGGCTATGGCCGGGGCAGATTCCGGCTTTAACGTGTCCTCCGCGCCGATCACACCCAAGATGGCCCCGTCCCGTGCGGCGTAAAGGGGCGTGGCCCCGCGCGACGTGATGGATTCCGTCGCCTTTGCAAGGGCCGATATGTCCACTTCCCGCGTGGCCATTATTTTTGCGGAGCCGACCAGCGCCGCCGCGCCGTCCACTTTCCCTTCCACTCCGGCGCCTGTAATGGTCTTAAAGCCTGAAACCTCCGGGATGGCGATTCCGCGCTCCGTGGCGAAGCGGACTATCGCCTGGCCAAGGGGATGTTCCGACCGTTTTTCCACCGCCGCCGCCATCGAAAGCAATTCGGTTTCCGACACTCCCGCCGCCGCCACGATGGAGGTGACGGACGGTTCGCCTTTTGTGATGGTCCCGGTCTTGTCCAGCACGATGGTGGTGATCGCCGCCGCCTTTTCCAGCGCCTCGCCGTTTTTCACAAGCGCCCCGGACTCGGCCCCTTTGCCTGTCCCCACCATGATGGCGGTTGGTGTGGCGAGCCCAAGGGCGCAGGGACATGCGATTATCATCACCGAAACGAAGCTGACAAGAGCGCGGGTGAATTTTGGCTCCGGGCCGATAAAGTACCACACAGCGAAAGTGATGGCCGCCACCCCGATCACCGCCGGGACGAAGTATGACGATATTACGTCCGCCAGCTTTTGCGCCGGGGACTTGCTCCCCTGCGCCTCCCGCACAAGCCGTATTATTTGCGCCAGCACCGTGCGCGACCCCACGCTCGCCACACGGAAAACCACGGCCCCAGCCCGGTTGATCGAGCCGCCGGTGACCTTGTCACCAACGGTTTTCTCAACAGGGACAGATTCGCCGGTGATGAAAGACTCGTCCACGGAAGATTCCCCCTCCGTCACAATCCCGTCCACCGGGACCGTCTCCCCGGGGCGGACGATCACAATGTCTCCGATGCGCACGGCGGATATCTCCACCACCGATTCAACCCCGTTGCGGACTATCCGCGCGGTCTTCGGCCGCAGGGCGGCAAGTTTTGCGATGGCGTCGGAAGCCTGGCCCCGCGCCCTGATCTCCAGGAACTTGCCCATCAGTATCAGGGTGATTATCATCGCGGCGGTCTCAAAATAAACCGGTGGCATTTCGCCGCCGGAAGCGACAAGCTCCGGCGCGAAGGCGGACACGGTGGAGAAAAGATATGCCGCCAGCGTACCGGCGGCGATAAGGGTGTTCATGTCCGATGTTTTCTGTTTGGCCGCCTTCACCGCGCCGCTCATGAACTGCCGCCCGGCCCAGAACATCACCGGGGTGGTGAAGGCGAAAAGGAGCATGTTCGCCGCGGCGTGGGGGACGGCGCCGCCCAGCCCAAGCATATGGCGCATGGAAAGTATCATCACCGGCGCGGTGAGAATGGCCGCCGACGCGAATTTCACCCTTGCCGCGCGCAATTCTTCCTCGCGCCGCAGCCTGTCCGCGTCCAGGTTATCCTCCACGATGTCATATGGCTGGTAACCGGCCTGTTTGATCAGTTCCTTGAACGCCGCCGGGCCGGTCTTTGCCGGGTCGAAAGTGACCATGGCCGATTCTGTGGCCAGGTTCACCGCCACCTGCGCCACGCCGTCCGCCTTGGCGATGGAATTCTCCACCCTGCGCACGCACGACGCGCACGTCATACCCCCCACGCCTATTTCTATCTTGTCCATATTCACGCCCTTTTGCGGTGTTTGCCGGTCATCCCGGCTGTCTATAAGGTATCATAGCACCATGAGATATTACGCGTTCGTGGACAGGCCGGACCACCTGCCGCTCATCCGCAAACTTTCGGATGGGGCGGACGGGCTGACTGTGGTGAACGTTGATCCGCAGGACGGCGTGGACATGGCCGAGGTGGAGGCTTTGGGCGTTTCCACCAATGACAGGGTGGTCATATCCGCCGCCGCTTTGGAAGGGTTTTCGGAGGTGATAGCGCGCCTTTCGTCCATGCCCGATCCCCCTTCGATCCTCGTGCTGGCGGAAAACGCCGGTGAGAACAAGTCCCTTGAAGGTTCCAACGTTTCGGTGGTGGACCTGATGGACCACGCCTCGCACCGGCTAAACCGGGAATGGCGGATGATAGAGACTCGCAGGAAAGCGCACGCCCTTGTGGACTCGCTAAAGGACGCGGGGCAGATCGCCATAGTGCTGCAGGACGATCCCGATCCGGACGCCATCGCCTGCGGACTGGCGGTGCAGGCGCTGCTGGGGCGAAACAGGGCCACGGCGCCGATGGTCACATTCGGCTCCGTCACACGCAACGAGAACGTGGCGATGGTGAAGATGCTGAAGACGGTGGTGCTCACAGTCACCAGCGCCGATTTGAAGGCGTTCGACAGGATAGTGATGGTGGACGTGCAGCCGCCGTATTTTGACAACGACCAGATCCCCCGGGTGGACGCGGTGATAGACCATCATCCATACCCGGTGGAATACGACGCCACATTCAAGGACGTGAACACGATGTACGGCGCAACATCCACCATGATGTACGAATATCTCACCGCAAGCGGCGAGCGGATCACAAAACGGCTGGCCACGGCGCTTCTGTACGGCGTGATGTCCGACACCATGCGGCTGGAGCGCGGGGCGACAAGGCGGGATTTCGAGGCGTTCACGGCGCTTTGGCCCATGGCCAACAAGGACATGCTCTCGGACATGGCCCGGCCCAGGCTGAAAAACGGCGAGCTTAAATATTTCACCCGCGCCATAAGGAACCGGCATCTTTCCGGCGATTTTCTTTTCATCTGGCTAGGGAGGGTGGACAAGGAGGACATCATCCCGAGATTGGCCGATTTCTCCTTGCAGATGGGGGAGTCTTCCTTCTCCGTCACCTGCGGGGTGGTGCGCAACGAGGTGGTGATATCACTGCGCAGCCTGGACCCGGAGCGCAACGCCGGAGAGGTGGCGCGGTCGCTTTTCGGGCGATGGGGCGGGGCGGGGGGGCATCACGCCATGGCGAAGGCCGTGTTCCCCCTTGCGGCGTTCAAGCGCGCATTCGCGCTGACGAAGATGAAGGAAGTGTCCGGCAAGACCCTGGCGATTCTCAAGGAAGAGCTTTTGTGACCATGCGCCGTCAGGGACGAATGAACACGGGTGGAATGAATTCGACAAAGGTATCTTGAAAAAGGCCGGCGCTGGAAAGGACAAATAAAATGTGGATAACGGGAAATCTTGTCAAACAGGGTAAACTTTGGGCCGTGGCCGTGCCATGCCTGGAGGACTATACACAGGGCCGCACAAAAAAAGAGGCCTATGAAATGGCGAAGGACATGCTTGAACAGCTTGCCAAAAGTGAAGGGTTTGAAGGATTGACGGTGGCCGTGCGCCCGTTGACGGGAGACACTTTTCTGGCAGGATCAAAGGACACAAAGCGTTTCACCGCATTCGTCCTGCGCCGATGGCGAAAAGCGCACAACCTCACCCTGGCGCAGGCCGCCAGACGGCTTGGCATATCGTCCCAAAACGCATATGCGCGTTATGAAAAAGGTTTGAACGAGCCAACGCTGTCGCAGATGGAAAGGCTGGTCAGCTCGATAGCGCCGGGCGAGCCGATGTTTGTGGCGTTTGGCGCCCCGGCCGGGACAGCGGCTTAAGCAATCTCCGATGCCGTTACCTCAAAGCTTCAGATTCACCCTCCTTGCCCAGGACTCTTCCTGCAAAGGGCGGCTTGGCCAGATTGTCACCCCGCACGGGGTCATAAAGACCCCGGTGTTCATGCCGGTGGGGACGCAGGGGAGCGTGAAGACGCTCGACCCGGACGAGGTGGCGGGGCTGGGTTTCCCGATTATCCTTGCCAACACTTATCACATGTTCCTGCGCCCCGGCCACGCCGCCGTCAAGGAGCTTGGTGGGCTGCATCGTTTCATGAACTGGAAAGGCTCCATACTCACGGATTCTGGCGGATTCCAGGTGTTCTCCATGCGCGACCTTGTGAAGATAACCGAGGAGGGGGTGCTGTTCGCATCGCATCTGGACGGCTCCAAACATCTGCTCACCCCGGAGCTATCCATCGGGATACAGGAAGCGCTGGGGGCGGACATCATCATGGCGTTCGACGAGCTTGTGCCGCCGGAGTCGTCCGAAGATTTCGCAAGGGAAGCGGACGGCCGGAGCGCCCGATGGGCGGAGCGCTGTTTAAAGGCGAAGACGCGGCCAGACCAGGCGTTGTTCGGCATCACGCAGGGTGGATTCGACGAAACCTTGCGCCGGTCGAGCGCGGAACGGATCGTCTCCATGGGGTTCGATGGATACGCAATCGGCGGGCTTAGCGTTGGGGAGTCCAAAGAGGTGATGGCGGCGATGATCGAAGCGGCGGAACCGGCGTTGCCCAAAGACAAACCGCGATACCTGATGGGAGTGGGGACGCCGGACGATCTTGTGCGATGCGTGGCGCGGGGGATAGACATGTTCGATTGCGTGATGCCGACGCGCAACGCCCGCAACGGCTCGCTGTTCACATCGCAGGGGAAGGTGGCGATAAAGAACGCCCAATACGCGCTGGACAAAGGGCCGCTGGATCCCGAATGCGATTGCCACACCTGCCGTAATTTCTCCCGGGCGTACCTGCGGCATCTGTTCATGAGCGGCGAGATACTTGCGTTGAAGCTGAACACGATCCACAACCTTGCGTTTTACAGACGAAGGATAGACCAGATACACAAGGCGGTCGCGGAAGGAAGATTGGGAAAGTGGGCGGAGAGGCTGGAAGGGGAGGTTTAGTATCGCCGGCGGGCCGCCGGCAATTGCCGCCAAGATGGCGGCGCTACATAAGAAACCGTGACTGGACGACCACCGGGAAGCGTGACACTGCCTGATTTTATCCCGGATGGGTTATACTGAATAATACGTTTATCCGGAGAATGTCTCGATGAAAGAGCCGACAGCGTTCCGCATCACGCCAAAAATTAAAAAGCGGCTGGACAAATTCGCCAAGGAGACTAAAAGAACGCGAAGTTATATTGTCGAAAGCGCCATCGAGGCGTATCTGGACGTGAACGAATGGCAAATCAAGGCCATCAGAAAAGCCCTCAAGGACGCCGCCAGCCCATCCGCCCAATGGATCGATCATCAGGTTGTGAAGGCCAGGTGGGAGCGCAGGCGTGCGGATAAGATGGCTTAAAGCCGCCGCGGACGACCTTCTCCATGTTGAAGCTTTCATTGCCCGCGAAAATCCCGCAGCCGCTGTTGACGTGGTCTTGGCCGTGATTAACGCCGTGGAAAAACTTGGCCGGTTCCCCGCAATGGGGCGGCCCGGCCGTGTGGACGATACAAGGGAGCTTGTGGTCGGTGGTTTTCCATTTATTGTCCCGTACACCGTCAGGAAAGATGTGGTGGAAATATTGCGAGTGTTTCACCAGCGCCAGAAATGGAGCGATATGGATTTTGATATGGAATCAGCCCGGATAAAATGACTTTTCCCCTCGGCCTTTACATTCACATCCCTTTCTGCCGCCACAAGTGTTTCTATTGTGATTTTCACTCCGTGCCGGGGAAGGACGAACTGATCGGCGGCTATATCACCGCCGTCATCAAAGAAATCCAGTCGCGCGCGTCCATGGCCATCAACCGCAAAATCGGTTCCATATTTTTCGGCGGCGGCACTCCTTCGCTTCTTTCGCCGGAACACGCCGAGGCGATTCTGGACACATGCCGAAAATCGTTCGGGATCGCCCCGAACGCGGAAATCACAATGGAGATGAATCCTGAAAGCGTGGAGGCTGTAAAACTTTCCGCATATCTGGCAAGCGGGGTGAACCGCGCCTCCATCGGCGTACAGTCGCTCAACGGCAAGCGCCTAAAATTCCTCGAACGGGTCCACACCGCCGGTCAGGCCCGTAAGGCCATCGAAACGGCTTTTCTGGCCGGTTTCGAAAACGTTTCCGCCGATTTCATGTATTCGCTCCCCGGCCAGACGATGGACGAATGGCTCACCGGGCTTGAGACCGCCGCCGGGTGGGGGATATCGCACATATCGTGCTACGAACTCACACCGGAAGAGGCCACGCCGCTTGGCCGGGCCGTGAAGGCAGGTGAAGTGAACCTTGCGGAAAACGGCGTGAAACTTTTCGACGCAACGGAAAGCGCGCTGGAAAACCGCGGATTCGTCCATTATGAAATATCGAACTACGCCCGGCCTGGGCGCGAATGCGTCCATAACCTGGGTTACTGGAAATACCGGGACTATATTGGCGTTGGGGCGGGGGCGCATGGATTTATCAATGGCGGGCGGTGGGAGAACGTGCGCGATATCGAAACATACATAAGCCAGACCGGCGATAGCGGCATGGCCGTCAAGCGGGCTGAAAAAGTGACAGGCGAAATGGAATGGACGGAGCGGCTTATGCTGGGATTGCGGATGAAAAACGGGATACCTTTCGGCGGCGCGCAAATCACGGATAAAATAAAGTCCATGATAAGCGGAGGGATGCTCGAATATGCCGGCGGGAACCTGCGCGCAACGGCGAAAGGATGGAGGTTGCTGGATTCCGTGCTGGCGAATGTATAATGAAGGCCATGAGCAAAGACTATTACGAACTGTTGGGCGTCAAACGCGACGCGGATGAAAAAGAGCTGAAAAAGGCCTATCGCAAGCTGGCCAAGCAGTACCATCCTGACAAAAATCCGGGCAACAAGGCGGCCGAGGACAAGTTCAAGGAGATCAGCGAAGCCTACGCGGTGCTTTCCGACAAGGACAAGCGCGCCAAGTACGACCGGTTCGGCCACGACCGGTTCCACCAGACATACAGCCAGCAGGACATCTTCAACGGCGCCAATTTCCAGGATATTTTCAGCGAAATGGGGATCGGCGGCAACATATTCGAGATGTTTTTCGGCGGCGGGCGCGGCGGTGGAGGGCGCATCCGGTTCGAACAGGGGGGCGGCGGCATGGGGGGCGGATTCGGGTATGATCCTTTCGCCGGGCAACGCGGCGCGGCGCGCGGCCAGGATTTCGAGACGGAGATGACGGTAAGCCTGCGCGAGGCTGTGAAAGGATGCGAACGGCCGCTCACCCTAAGGACGCCGGACGGAGTCCAGACGCTTACGGTCAAAATTCCGGCGGGGATAGAGACCGGCAAAAAGCTGCGGTTGAAAGGGAAGGGGGGCAAGGCCCCTCGCGGCGGCGAGGCGGGGGACGTTTATGTGGTGATAACCGTGGCGGAAGACCCGGTGTTCAAGCGGGAAGGGGCGGACCTTTATGTGGACGCCCATGTGGAATATTCAAAGCTGATCCTCGGCGGAGCGGTGGCGGTGGAAACGCTGGATGGGGAACGGACCATCAAGGTGGCCCCGGGCGCCGATCCGGGGAAGATGATCCGCATAAAAGGAGGCGGCGCGCCGATGCTAAAGGGTGGCGGCCACGGCGATCTTTATGTGAAGCTTCGGGTGAAGGCCCCGGCCCATCCCACCGATGAGCAGAAAAAGCTGGCGGCGAAGCTGGCGGAGCAGGGGCTGTAGGACAAGAGCGTTGCGTAACTAATATGATGCTATATATTATCAAAATAAGGTGATAACCTGATTTAAGGCACTATGTGAAAAAGGATCGGCCATGCCTATAATAAAACCAATTTCCAGCCTTCGAAACCAGACACGCGCAATCGCCTCCTTGTGCCATGAGCGCGACGAGCCGGTCTATCTGACCACCAATGGCGAGGGGGACCTGGCCGTTATGAGCATTGAGCATTATGAAAGGCTTAGCGCCAGGGCCGAGCTTTACGGAAAACTCGCCGCCGCGCAGGCCCAGGCCGCCTCGGGAGAAAAGGGCCTTGCCCATTCTCAAGTGATGAAAAAACTCCGGCTCCGGCTGCATGGCGGATAAATACAAGCTTCGGTATTTACCTGCCGCTTACGATGATCTTGTTTCTATTTTTGACTGGATCGCAAACGATTATCCCGCCAAAGCCGCTGAGTTTGTCAGTGAACTTGACAAACGCGCCGGAGCCTTGGGATCCCATCCATTTCTTGGCCGCATACCACGTGATGAAAAGCTTAAAAACGCCGGTTATCGCGTTCTAATCATCGAATCATTTATTGTGTTTTACGTTGTCCGCGGCAAGACGGTCGAGATCCATCGCGTGGTCCACTGCTCCCGCAATCTTGACGACATGATTTAGAATCCGGATTGTGGACGGCGTTCAATGAAATGGGGAAGCACGCCCTGCTTATTTCCCGCCGTTCTCGCCTGATTTCTCCAAGTCTATCATCTCGCTCCCCTTGACGTATGTGGCGGGCACCACCTTGGATATCTTGCTAAGCTGTTTTACGATTTCCTTGACCCGCATGGAGAGGTTGAGCACGTCGTTGACGGTCTCGTCCACTTCCCCGGGCTTCAATTCCTTCCAGTTCTTGAGGAACTCCAGGTTTCCGATGATCCCGGTGAGGGGGTTGTTGATCTCGTGCTGGAGCGTCACCGACATTTTCAGCGCCGCCTCCAGCTCTTTCTTCGCGGAAAGCTCGTCTTCCAGCGATTTGATGCGAAGGTGCGCCGCCACGCGGGCCAGAAGCTCCTCCGGGTTGAACGGCTTTGTGATGTAATCGTTGGCGCCCACGTCCATCCCCTGGAGCTTGTCGCCAAGTTCGGTCTTCGCGGAGATCATGATGATGGGGATAAAGCGGGTCTTGTCCTCTTTTTTCAGCCTGCGGCACACCTCGAACCCGTCCATGTCCGGCATCATGATGTCCAGCAGGATGATGTCCGGCTGGTCCGCCGCCACTTTTTCAAGCGCTTCCTTGCCGCTGCCGGCGGTGGCTATCTTGTACTCTTTCTTGCGCGCAAGGGTCATGCGCACAAGCAGGGATATGTTCGGGTCGTCGTCAACTATCAGAACTTTTTGCATTCCAAACCCCTGATTAAGGCGCCCTTTTCAAGTTCAGAATGCATTGTACTATGCCAAGCGCCAGGATGCGCGAGATTTTATAAACTGGAAAAAGGGGGCGTCCAAAACCTGATGCGTCATTTTTAAGCTCCGTTTTTAATGTTTATGTTGAAATTATAAGCAGGTTTTTTCTTCCGCGTGTTTTCTCGCCGCTCACACAAGTTGTCGAATTGTGTTCACTTTTTGTGGAGTTGAACTGTCACAACTCCGACATTTTCAACGCATCATATTTAAGCCCATTTTTATGACTACGCTTAAATTATAAGCGGAATCCATCTTCCGTATTTTTCCGAGCGCCAGTGAAAACAAGGCGTTTTAAGCTTTTTGGTTTATGGCGCCTGGCTTGCAATCTTTCATTAGCCATTGATTGTAAATGAAGTGAATGATGAAAAAGCCAAACGTAAGCCCCGGCGGGCTTATACTAAAGAAGCCGCTGGGAAGGCTTTCAAGGATAGCCCTGATATCCGTTTATATCTCGGCTTTATTTATTCCACTTGCGCCGCTTGGAATAAAGGGCTCTTTTTTGCTGGATAGCTCGCCGGAGTTTTGTGTTTCCTGCCACGTCATGCAAAAAAGGTATGAAGGCTGGTCGCATTCCGCGCACAAGAACTCGGCCACGTGCACCGATTGCCATCTGCCGCAACAGACGTTTGTCACCAAAATCGCCGGCAAGTTGAGGGACAGCCTTAATCACGGTTACGCCTACGCGTTCAACAGCGTCCCCGATCCCATAAGAATAAAGAAACACGGAGCCGAAACGGTGATGCAAAACTGCATAAGGTGCCATGAACGTCTGGTGTCGGGAATACATAACGAAGGCAGGAAGTGCTGGGATTGCCATCGCGGCCTGCCGCACGGATATTAAGGAGGGTTTTGTCATGACATTGAGCCGTTATGCGTTGTCCGCGCTGTTAATCGCGGCAGTTTCATGTTTCGGATGCGGACAGAAAAGCAATCCGGTGGATGCGCCGTTCACTATTCCGAAAGGGGAGAAAGACCCCGCCGTCTGGGGAAAGAAATATCCCAACCACTACGACAGCTACCTGAAAAATTCCGAGATCAGCAAGGGATACAGCAAATACAGAAGCGACGAAGAATGCAGGTTAAGCCCGTGGCCGTTCCAGCTTGCCCTGTTTGACGGGTGGGGCTTTGGCGTTGAATACAACGAGCCGAACGGGCATACGCAAATGTTGAAAGACCAGCTCAAAATAGACCCCTCACGCCGAAAGGCCGGCGGCGTTTGCATGACATGCAAAACCGCATACGCCCCCGAATTAAAGGAGAAGCTGGGCGCCGGTTATTTCAGCAAGCCATATGACGAGGTATGGAAAGAGCTTCCCGAAAAGCACAGGGAAATGGGGGTCGTATGCGCCGACTGCCATGATTCCGAAACGATGAACCTGAGAATCAGCAGATGGACGCTCATTGACGGCTTGAAGGCGATAGGCAAAGACCCGGACAGGCTGACGCGCCAAGAGCTTCGCAGCCTCGTATGCGCCCAGTGCCATGTAACTTACGCGATTCCCAAGGACAAGGACAACAAGTCCACCGGCCTTCTGTTCCCGTGGAAATACGGGAAATGGGGAAACATCTCCATCGAGAACGTCATACGGCAAATCAAGGACGACGGCTTGAGGGAATGGAAGCATAAATTGACGAATCAGAAGCTGGGGCATCTGCGGCATCCTGAATTCGAGCTTTTCTCATCGCCTGGCAGTGTGCACTGGGCGGCTGGCGTGGCCTGCGCGGATTGCCACATGCCATATGAGCGGGTCGGCGGCGAAAAGATGTCGTCCCACAGGTGGGAAAGCCCCTTGAAAAAGAACATGAAGGCGTGCATGCAGTGCCACAACCAGAGCGCCGACTGGCTCAAAGAGCGGGTGTTCGACATACAGGACAGGGTCAATCACTTGTTCACTAAAGCCGGTTACGCAGTCGCAGGGGCGGCGTTGACGATAGAAGCGGCGGAAAAAATTCCGCGAGTTGACCAGAAAGCGCTTCTAAAAGCCAAAGAGGTTTACGAGGAGGCGTACTACCGGAACACATGGATCGGCGCTGAAAACAGCATGGGTTTCCATAATCCGCCGGAAGCCTTGCGGGTGTTGGGCGACGCGCTTGACCAGGGGCGCCGGGCGGAAGCGTTAGCCAGGGAAAGCATAATTAAAGCCGGGGGCTCTCCGCCGGAACTGGACATGGCAAAGATAAAAGCGGTTATCGCGGAACGGTACAAGTCCAAAGACGGCAAGACCGGGTACAAGGGAAACGTCCCGGAGAAGGCGAAACTGCTGGCGGAGGGTGGCCGATGATTGACGCGGGTGACACGGCATGGATGCTTTTCGCCACCGCGCTCGTGATGCTGATGACCGTGGGCGTCTCTTTTTACTATGCGGGAATGTCGCGGAAGAAAAACGTTCTCGCCGCCATCATGCACGGTTTCGCGCCACTATGCCTGGTGAGCGTCATCTGGGTGCTGTGGGGTTACACCATCGCTTTTGGACGCGATAACGGAGGCATCATCGGCGGGCTGGAATGGCTGGCGCTTGCAGGCGTGGGGTCCGCCCCCTCCGCCTCCGCCGGAACAATTCCTCATCTTGGTTTCGCCGCCTTCCAGGGAATGTTCGCCGTGGTCACCACCGCCATAATCGCGGGAGCTTTCGCCGAAAGGATGAAATTCACCGCGTTTCTGCTGTTCACGGCGTTATGGGTGACCTTTGTTTACGCTCCGCTGGCCCATTGGGTGTGGGGCAAGGGGGGGTGGATCGGCGGGGTCCTTGGCGCGCTGGACTTCGCGGGCGGAACCGTCGTCCATATCAGCGCCGGCGTGGCCGCCCTTGTGGCGGCTTTTTTAATCGGCCCGCGGCGGGGCTTTGGAGTCTCGTCAATGGCTCCGCATAATCTGGTTTTCACATTGATTGGCGCGGGCTTGCTGTGGTTTGGCTGGTTTGGCTTCAACGCGGGCAGCGCGTTTTCCGCCGGTAATCTGGCGGCGCTGGCTTTCATCAACACGAACAGCGCGGCCGCCGCCGCCGCTTTGGCCTGGATCATCATTGAATGGCTTCAAAAGGGCAAGCCCACTTTCCTTGGCGCGGCAAGCGGCGCCCTTGCCGGTCTTGTCGCAATCACTCCCGCCTGCGGCTTCGTGGGGCCGTTACCGGCGATGATTATCGGAGCCGCCGCCGCTCCTCTTTGTTACGGCGCGATAATGTTGAAGCCAAGACTCGGCTATGACGATTCTTTCGACGTTTTCGGCGTGCACGCCGTCTGCGGAACATGGGGCGCGATGGCCACAGGGCTTTTCGCCTCCACCGCCGTCAACCCGGCCGGTTTGAACGGCTTTTTTTCCGGAAACCCCCCGTTATTGGGAATCCAGGCCATCGCGGTGATCGCCACTTACGTGTATGTGGCGTTATACACCTATATCATTTGCAAGATCGTGGACAGGGTCGTTGGGTTGCGGGTCAGCGAAGACGATGAAATAACAGGTCTCGATTACACTCAGCATAGAGAGAGCGCATACAATTCCTGATTCAACTCAGGCCGCGGAGGCGGGAGTGAGCATTAACCGGCTTGTCAGCGCGAAACTGGCCAGTTAATAAGCCGCTAAGCTCACGCTAAAGTTCTTTTCCAGCGATCCGGACAAGCCGGGCGGGATCGAAAATGAAAAAAGGATAGTCCCGCGCCGTGGCTGCTTGCCACTGTTTTTCAAGCGAGGTCAAATGTTCCAGTTCGCCTGCAAGGGCCTTTCGCGCTGGTTCCTGCATCGCGCTCAACGCGGAGTTGATCTCCTTTATCCTGCGGCCGATCGCTTTCCTGTCCGCGCCGGGATACTTGATCGCCTCCACCAGGCGCGCCTTTTCACCTGTCAACGCCGCCGCCTCGGCTCCCGGGGGCGCGGTGAGTTCTGGTTTCTGTTCGATATCACGCAAGGAGCCATGGATTTCCTCCATCCGCCTCGCCGGATTTTCAGCTTCCGCGCCGGGCCAGAGGGTGGCGGAAACGCATGCGTATTCCGGAGGCTGGATCCCATAAAACTTGCGCATTATGCCGTCGCTGATGGCGTCATACTTGGCTCCGCCGCAGCCGTGGATGAAAAAGTCGCAGACGAACAGCCGCAGGAAAATCGAAAGGGTTATGGCTTTCGGGCGGATTTGCGCCCGGCCCGCAAGGATGTCTTCCATTTCAAACAGCGATCCCGATTCGGACACCATCGTCAGCGAGCCGCCCAGCTTCTCAACGTACGCCCGCTCCCTGCCTGCCCCGGCGATTATCCAGAAGGGGGTCTCGGCTATCCCCGCCTTGACGCCAAGGTTTGGAAACGGATTTATCGGGTAGCGCAGTTTGTGTTCTTTCCTGTACCGTTCAAGTTCGCCGTTGTACGCCGCCGTAAAATCTTCCAGCCTGCGCAGAATGTCCACCGCATACTCCAGGAACGCCCCTGTGGTGGACAAGGTGGACACCTTCAATTCCAGACAATTTTCCCCCACAGGTTTTTCCCACGCCCGCCGGATGATTATGGAGCGCGAAGTGAAATCCGGCGTGTCCATCGAAGAGCTGTTCAACCTGTCCAAAAAACTTTCCGCCGCCGACCTGGGGATTTTTAAGCGAGGCCCGTCCATAAGGCCGATGGCGGCCTTCAAGCGCTCAAGCGTTATGTCCGGCGACTCGGTTTCGGCGGTCTCGTATAGACGGTTGCGGCCCGGTTGCGGAAAGATCAAAGCATCTGTCTTGACGATCCTTCCATCGTTTAACGATGGTATGGCCGCCCGTTCCGCCTCGAACACGTCCGTGTCCACCGAAATGAACAGCGGCGTTAGCCCCAACGCCTTGGCCGCCGTCATCAGCGTTATGTTCTTGAAGGCCACTCCCGGATGGAAAAGCTCCGGCTGGTGGCCGGAACAGATGACCGGCGCCAAAGGGGAGGGCGCCACCGGCGCTTGAAGACCCAGGCTTGAGGTATATTCAACGGCCTTTGACAAGGCGGACGAACGCGCCAGCTCCGCCATTTTCGCGAGATGCGTGTTGGCCGCCGCGCGCTCTTTGGCGGAGCGGATGTTTCTGGCTATCGCCTCGGCAAATCCGGAGGCTGGCGGTATGCAAAGTGTCTCGCCGTCGTTTTCCGGGATGGCGGCCCTGTCCATTTTCAAAACGTCACTTCCCCTGCGGCGCTATGCGGTCCGCCTGGATTTTGGCGTATTTTTCATCCGCCATCTTTCAAGCTCGCGTTCCACCACTTCCATATAGTACCCAAGCCGCTTTTCCGGATCGTCAATGCCGCCGCCGAAGGTGCGGGAGAGGTTTTTGTATATGCGCGGCGTGGGAATTTCCTGTACCGAAAGGCCGGAATGTTTCGCCTGTATCCAGAACTGCAAAGGCTGGGCGTAGCCCGGTTCGTCCAGGGAAAGCCTGGCGATGGCTGAAACGCGGTAACACTTGAAGCCGCAGAACGAGTCTGTGAGGTTGAATCCTGTTATCTGGTTTATCACTTCGGTGATCTTGCGGTTTATGTCCAGCCTGTCGGGCGGGGCGGCGTCGTCCTCCGGCGATGTTTCCAGATACCGCGAACCGGATAGAACGTCATAATCCCCCAGTTCGGCGAACATACGCCCGATGAACTTGGGCTCGTGCTGTTCGTCGCAATCTATGGTGACAACCTTTTCGTATCCGTTCCTGACGGCGTATTCAAGCCCGTCAATCACCGATTTCCCATACCCCATGTTGCGTTCATGGCGCAGGACCACGATCCCCGGCGTGTTTTGAAGCGTTTCATACGAGCCGTCGGTGGAGCCGTCGTCCACGGCGAGAATGTCCCCGTCGTGGTTGTCCCGTATTTTGGCCATCACAAGGGCCAATGTGGCGATTTCGTTGTACACAGGCACGGCCACAAGATCGCTCATTTGCAAAAACTCCGCGAGATGAAAACATAATCAGCCCCGCCCGGCGCAAAGCTCCGGGGCTGCCGCGTTCCAGGCTGGAATTGTATCATTGTTGACGGATGGAGGGCATTAGCGCGCGCTAACGCCGCCTTAGGGCGCCTGTTCTTCTTCCTGCTCCTGTCCGATCTCATGGACGTATTCCGTCGGCTGTGTGCCGTCTATGAACGCCTCGAATATAGCGTTTTCGCTGGACGATTTGGTCAGTAGCCCGGTCTTTTTGTCCACCCGGGCGAAAACGACGTTCTCCGGCGGGGTGAAATCGCGCACGGCGTAGTTTTTTAGCGCCTCTTTCATGAACGCTATCCATATCGGTATGGCGGCGCGGGCGCCGGTCTCCTTTTTGCCGATGGGCGAATTGTCGTCCCTGCCCACCCACACCGCGCACACGATGTCCGGGGTGAAGCCGATGAACCACGCGTCGTTATAGTTGTTCGTCGTGCCGGTCTTCCCGGCGATGGGCCTGCCAAGCTCGGCCACCTTGGCCGCCGTCCCTTCGGCCACAACGCTTTTCATCACGCTTGCCATCACGTAGGCAGTGGCGGGGGATATGCGAGGATCGGGGGGCGACGGGCTGTTTGACTCCATTATGGAGTCCTTGCTGTCCTTCACCGAGTTGATGTACATCAGGTCCACGAAATCGCCCCCGTTGGCCAGCACCCCATAGGCCCGCACCATCTCTTCCACCGTCACCGGATAAGACCCCAGCGCCAGCGAAAGATAAGGGTCCAGCGGGCTTGTTATGCCGAACAGCCTGGCGTAGTCCACCACCACCTGGGCGCCTATTTTGTCTATCACCTTCACGGTGACCACGTTGCGCGAGTGGGTGACAGCCTCGCGTATCGTGGTTGGCCCGAAATACTCACCCTCGAAGTTGCTGGGGTTCCACGCCTTAAAGCCCGTCTTGGCAGGGTCTATCACCACCGGCGAGTCCATCACCACGGTGGCGGGGGTGAAGCCGTTGTCCAGCGCGGCTGTGTATATTATCGGCTTGAACGACGATCCCGGCTGGCGCATCGCCTGTACCGTCCGGTTGAATTTGGATACGTCCGCGTCGTATCCCCCCACCATGGCCAGTATCTCGCCGGTCTTCGGATTGGTGGCCAGCAGCGACGCCTGGGTATTGGGCGTCTGGTCGAGCGCCAGCGGAATCTGGCCGTCCGCACCGGCCCTGGCCAATATGCCCACCTCGATGATGTCGCCTTTCTTCAGGACTTTTCTCGCGTCTTCGATTTTCGGCGCCCACATGAAGTCCGCGTTGGGATTGGCCTTGTGCGCCCAGTCCATGCTGGCGAGCTGTATCGTCCCCTTAGCTCCGTCGAAGGTCACGCGGACAAGCCCTTTGTCCACGGCGGTCACCACGCCCCTTATGCGCCTGCCGGGCCTGTAGAAGTCGGGGGACGTTGTCCTGATCTCTTCCTTCTGGTTTATCTGCGCCCAGTCCGGTTTCTGGCCCCCCTCCACGTTCACTTTGCCCACGGGGCCGCGGTATCCCAGGCGCTTGTCCAGTTCCTCCAGCCCGGCCTTGAGCGCCGCGTCGGCCGCAGTCTGCATTTTCAGGTCCAGCGTGGTGTATATTTTCAGCCCGGAGTGGTACAGGGCCGTGGCCCCGTATTTCTTTTCCAGGTAGCGCCGCACATGCTCCCCAAACCATGCTGCCTTGTTGGCCGCCTTCTTGAATCCGGAAAGGCGTATCGGCTCGTTCTCGGCCTTTTCCTTGTCCTTTTCGGAGATGGCGCCAACGGCCACAAGCCTGCTTAACACGTGGGAACGGCGCGCCCTGGCCTTTTCAAGGTTGTTGTACGGCGAATAGTTCGTCGGCGCCTTGGGGAGCCCGGCGATCATGGCGATCTGCGCCAGTGTAAGCTCGCTTAGCTTTTTGCCGAAGTATGTTTCCGCGGCGGCGGCAACGCCGTATGAGCCGTGGCCGTAATATATCTGGTTTAGGTATATCTCCAGAATTTCGTTCTTGGAATAGCTGCGCTCTATCTCAAGTGAGAGGAGCGCCTCCTTTATCTTGCGCCCCATTGTGCGTTCCGGGGTGAGAAGCAGCGTTTTGGCAAGCTGCTGGGTGATGGAGCTGCCCCCCTGCACAACCCGGCCTGCCTTTATGTTCTCGAAAAAGGCGCGGAGTATCCCTTCGTAGTTGATGCCGCTATGCTCGTAAAACTGCGCGTCCTCCACGGCGATGGTCGCGTCGCGGAAAAGCTTGGGTATCTGGTTGAGGGTGACCAGGAGGCGCTTTTCAACGTAGAACTCGGAGATCAGCAGCCCGTTCCTGTCGTAAACGCGGGTGGCCTGGCTTGGATTGTATTTTCGTAATGTGGATATGTCCGGGAAATCCTCGCTGAAAAGCTTGGTGTAGTAATATCCCGCCCCGGCCCCCGCCGCCGCCGCCACGGCGATGATGATCATCGCCGATATCAGCCCCGCGCGCGCCGCGATGGAAGGCTTGCGCCCGCCGCCGTTCGAGGGTTTGGTATCGGTTTGCAGGTTCGGCGTCTCGCCGTTGTTTATGGGTTTTTCTTCGGGCTTTTGGCCCGTTTCCCCGGCTTCGTTACCGGTCATTTCAACCCTTCTTCGCCGGGGCCTTTAGCCCAAGCTTCTTCATTACCAATTGCAGGTCGCTCCATGCGTCTTTCTTGGACGATTCGTTCCGCAAAAGGTACGCCGGGTGGAACGTGGGCAGAAGGGGAGTGCCGTGGTATGAGTGGAAATCCCCGCGCAACTTCGATATGGGGATGTTGTTCTTGAGCAGCGTGTTGGCTGCCACCGCCCCCAGGGCGCATATGATCGCCGGGCGGATTATCTCTATCTGGCGGAGCAGGTACGGCTCGCACATTTCCACCTCGCCGGGGAGGGGATTGCGGTTCTCCGGCGGGCGGCACTTTATTATGTTGGCGATGTACACCGTCTCCCGGGAAAGGCCCATGGCGCCGATCATCTTGGTCAAAAGCTGGCCGGCGCGCCCCACGAAAGGCTCCCCCTTCTTGTCCTCCTCGGCCCCCGGCGCCTCGCCTATGAACAAAAGCCGCGCTTCCGGATCGCCCACGCCGAAAACGGTGTTCGTCCTCCCTTCGCACAACCCGCACTTGACGCACCCGCCCACCTCCATCTCGATGGCGGCCAGCTTCTCCCTTTTGGAGCCGTCCTTGCCCCGTTTTTTCACTTCTTCTTCCTTTATCGCGGGTGGAGCCGTCTTTGGCTCCGTCTTCACCGCCAATTCCGCCGCGCCGGACAATCTTTCGATAAGTCCGCGCTGCAATGTCCCTTCAACGTTCTCATGGCCGTGCAGCCTTAACGTCTCAAGCTCCGATTTGAGCGCCGCCAACCTGACGGCCGCCGTCCTGGCTCCGCTCATCAGCCCTTCACCTTGACGGACCGGAGGGACATTATCTCATCAAAAATCTTCCGCGCAACGTTCTCTTTCAGGTCACGGCCGATATTTGCTGTCACGCCATCTTTATTTATTATGGTCACCTCGTTAAAATCCGAGCCGAACCCTATGTCCCGGCGGGAAACGTCGTTGACCACGATCATGTCCAGGTTTTTCTCCGCCAGCTTTTCACGGCCGTATTCCAGCGCGCGCTCGGTCTCCGCGGCGAATCCCACAGTCATCCTGTCCCCCTTGCGCTGGCCGGCGCCCGCCAGTATGTCCGGATTTGGCGTAAGATTCACCTGCCAGTGTTCCATGGACTTCACTTTTTTGTCCGGAACCTCCTCCACCCTGTAATCCCCCACGGCGGCGGCCATCACAAGGATGTGTGCCTCCTCAAAAGCGATATGCACCGCCTTTTGCATCTGTATGGCCGTCTCCACTTTCACAACATTCACTCCGTCCGGCGCACAGGCCTCCATGGCCGCCGCGATCAGGGTGACATCCGCCCCGCGAAGGGCCGCCTCACGGGCCAGGGCCACCCCCATTTTGCCCGACGAGCGGTTTCCGATATACCGCACAGCGTCGATTGGCTCCCTTGTCCCCCCGGCGGTGACCACCACCTTGATACCAATCATGTCCCGATGGATCCCAAGCCTGTCCGCCACGGCGGCGGTTATCTCCTCCACCGGGGCCATTTTGCCTTCACCTTCGTCACCACAGGCCAAAAGGCCGCTGCAGGGGCCGATCACCGTCACCCCGCGTGATTTGAGTTTTTCGATGTTGTCCTGCACCGGCTGGTTTTGCCACATTTTGGTGTTCATCGCCGGGGCCATAAGCACAGGCAGGCCGCATGCGGTAAGCAATGTGCTGAGCATGTCGTCCGCCACGCCGTTGGCCATTTTGCCGATGATATTTGCGGTGGCCGGGGCGACAATCATCATGGAACATTCCCGGCCCAGCGTGATGTGGGGCATTGGCTCTTCCCCCGGTTCCGGCAATCCGGCCCGGATCACGGGCGATCCTGTGAGCGCCTCGAACGTGAGGGGGGTGACGAATTTTTCCGCGTTGGCCGTCATCACCACTTTTACGCCAAGCCCCAGGTCCATAAGGCGCCGGGCAAGATCGGCGGCCTTGTACGCCGCCACGCCGCCCGTCACGCCGAGGATAACCTTCATCAATAGAGAACCTTGTACAAAATTAATAATTATAGCAGGAGAGGGCGGACGGCTGACGTGATAATTTTTCGATTGCGTACTTGCGTGGAGTTTTTCACCACAGAGGCGCGGAGGCGCGGAGGGAGGAATTTAAAAGCTCATAGTCCCAATCAATGTTTGCTACGTTGTATATCAACCCTGGCTCATTGCAATAACCTCCTGAATACAGGTCCATGAATTTCCTGATCTTGGCGCCTCTGTGCCTCTGTGGTGAAATAATTATCTTAAAAACGGTCCGGCACGTGCTATTTTGCCTGTTAATTTCTTTGATGAAGCGTAAATTGTTATGGCGGCGGATGTTGTGTTAGAATCAGTCAGATAAGGACACGGCGCAGGCCGCGATAGCGGGGCCTTGGCCGCATAACGAAGGGAGACCGTTAATGTTTAAAAGATTCACCGAGCGGGCCCGCAAGGTGATTATCCTCGCTCGCGAGGAAGCCGAGAAAAACCAGCATGAATACCTTGGAACGGAACATCTGCTCCTTGGCGTGTTGAAAGACGCCGGCGGCGTGGCCGTTGCCGTGCTCCAGAGGCTCAGCGTGGACTTAAAGCAGGTTCGCGCCGAAGTGGAGCGGAACATGCCGCCAAGCTCGAACACACTTATCATCGGCGACATACCCTTCACCAGCCGGGCGAAGAAAGTGCTGGAATATTCCGTCGAGGAGGCCCGCTCCATGGGCCATAGCTATATCGGGACGGAGCATATCCTTCTTGGCCTGATGCGGGAAAAAGACGGTATCGGCGCCCGTGTCCTGGTCAATTTCGGGGTGACATACGCGGACGTGCGCGAACAGACCATCAGCCTGCTTCGTGAACCTGCCTCCACCCAGGAAAAACAACAGAGCAAGACCCCCGCGCTGGACGAATTCGGCCGGGACCTCACAGAGTTTGCCATCAAGGGAAAGCTCGACCCTGTCATCGGGCGGGACAAGGAAATAGAGCGGGTCATCCAGATACTGGCTCGCCGCACGAAGAACAACCCTGTGCTGATAGGCGAGCCCGGGGTGGGCAAGACCGCGATAGTGGAAGGGATGGCGCAAAGGATAGTCTCCCGCCAGGTGCCGCAGCTTTTATACGACAAACGCGTGATAAGCCTGGACCTGGGCTCCGTCATCGCCGGGACGAAATACCGCGGCCAGTTCGAGCAGCGGATAAAGGCGATCATGAAGGAGATCACCCAGGCGCATAACGTGATCCTGTTCATAGACGAGATACACACCCTTGTGGGCGCCGGGGCGGCGGAAGGGAGCGTGGACGCTTCGAACATGTTAAAGCCGGCGTTGTCGCGCGGTGAGATACAGTGCATCGGCGCCACCACGCTGGACGAGTACCGCAAATATATCGAGAAAAACGGGGCGCTGGAGCGCAGGTTCCAGCCGATCATCGTCCAGCCGCCGGGGGTGGACGAGACGATAGAGATCATCCGCGGGCTCAAAGAGGAATACGAGGCGCACCACAAGGCGGTGATCACCGACGAGGCGATCATATCCGCCGTGCGCCTTGCGGACAGGTATATTGCCGACCGGTTCCTGCCGGACAAGGCCATTGACGTGATAGACGAGGCTGGGAGCCGGGTGCATCTTCGCAAGGTGACGCTGCCGCCGGACATCCGGGACATGCAGAAGAAGATAGACGAACTGGTGGCCGACAAGAAGGAGCGGATCGAAAAGCAGGAGTTCGAGGCTGCGGTGGAACTGCGCGACAAGGAAGAGGAGATGCGGCTGGAGATGGACAGGCTGCGGGACCAGTGGGAGTCCCGGCAGGACCTTAGCCGCCCGATGGTGGGCGAAGAGGACATCGCCTATGTGGTCTCTTCGATCACCGGGATACCTCTGAGCAGGATAGAAAAAGAGGAGTCGCACAAGCTCCAGGTGATGTCCAACGAACTGAAGAAGAAGATTTTCGGCCAGGAAGAGGCGATAGACGGGGTGTGCAAGGCCATCCGGCGCTCCCGCATGGGGCTAAAAGAGCTTAACAAGCCGATGGGTGTGTTCCTGTTCCTCGGCCCGACGGGGGTGGGGAAGACGGAGCTTGCCAACGTGCTGGCCGAATACCTTTTCGGGGACAGGACATCGCTTATCAGGCTGGACATGTCCGAGTACATGGAAAAATTCGCGGCGTCCAAGCTCGTTGGCGCGCCCCCGGGCTATGTGGGCTACGAGGAGGGCGGGCAGTTGACGGAGCGCGTCCGCAGGCGGCCTTACGCCGTGGTGCTTTTCGACGAGATAGAAAAGGCGCACCCGGAGATATTCCACATGCTGCTTCAGATCATGGACGACGGGCGGCTGACGGACAGCTATGGGCGCACCGTGAGCTTCAAGAACGTGATATTGATAATGACCTCCAACCTTTCGGCGAGGATCATCGAAAAAGGCGCCACGCTGGGCTTCCAGGCGGACAACCCGGAGCAATCGCACAAGAAAATGAGCGACGGGATCAAGGCGGAGCTTCGCAAGACGTTCAACCCGGAATTTTTGAACCGGATTGACGAGATCGTCACATTCCACAAACTGGAGAAAGAGCATATCGCCCGGATTGTGGACCTGCAGATAGAAGAACTCAAGAAGCGGCTGGACGAGGAGGGGATCACGCTGGAGGTGGAGCAGTCCGCCAAGGAGCACCTGATCAACGAAGGGTTCGACCCATCCTATGGCGCCCGTCCGCTCAAGCGCGCCGTGCAGAAGCTCATCGAGAACCCGCTTTCCGAAGAGATGTTATACGGAAGGTTCAAGAGGGGCTCCTGGGTGACGGTGACGTTCGAGGAGGGCAAGCTTGAGTTCCACGAGAAGAATCCGCTGGTAGGCAGCGTGTGACGGTCCGGCCACCGGTGGAATGAAAAAACTCGAACGAAGCTCCTGGATTGCATTGGCGGCAGCCATTTTCATGGCGCCGCTTTTATTTTCCACGGCGTTTGCCGCTCCCCAGAAAACCGTGAAGGACATCCGCGTAAAGGGCGTGACCCGCGCGGACAAGAGCACGGTGCGCTATTACATCCACGCCAAGATCGGCAAGCCCTATAACGCGGCCGAGGCCGCCGAGGACATCCGCAGGCTGTACGGGCTCGGTTTTTTCGACGAGATAAGTCTGGACCTTTCCGACGAGCAGGGGGGCGTGGTCCTCACGTACGTGTTCAAGGAAAAGCCCTTCGTCCGCGAGATCGTCATCACAGGCTCCAAAGAGGTGGAGGAGAAGCTGGTCGCCGCGAAGATCAAGACCCAGAAGGGGACGTTTTTCCGGCAGGACCAGATACCCTGGGACTGCAACCGCATCAAGCAGGTGTACCGCAACAAGGGATTCTATTTTTCCGACGCGCGCGCCATCGTCAAAAAGCTCGGGGAAAACCAGGTGGACGTGGAGTTCGTCATAGACGAGGGGCAGAAGATACTCGTCGGCGGCGTCACATTCCGGGGCGCCACGGCCTTTTCCCAGCGGACCTTGCAAGGGCAGATAGAGAGCGAACCGGCGGCCTGGTACGCGTCGGTGTCGGACATGGGGACTTACAAGAAAGACGCGCTTAAGACCGACCTTCTGCGGCTGGAGTCGTATTACCACGACAACGGCTACATCAAGGTGAAGATATTCGACCCCGAAGTGGAGGTGGACAAGGAGAGGCGCAAGATATACATAACCTTCCCGCTGTCGGAAGGGGAGCAGTACCGTGTCGGCTCCATCCAGATAGAGGGGGACGAGGTATATACGGAGGCCGAGCTTGCCGAAAAGGTGAAGCTCAAGAGCGGCGACGTTTTCAACCGAAGCCAGTTCCGGCAGGACATATTCGAGATAACGGACATGTACTCGCAGAAGGGCTATGCCTTCGCCAACGTCCTTCCGGCGGTGGAGGCCAAGGAAGAGACGAAGACCGTGGACATGAAAATATCGGTGCAGAAGGGGAAGAAGGTCTATGTGGGCCGCATAAACATAAGCGGCAACGACGAGACCCGGGACCGGGTGATAAGGCGCGAGTTCCGCCTTGGCGAAGGGGAGCTTTTCAACAGCGAAAAGCTCCGGCGTTCCCGCCAGAGGATAAACAACCTCAGTTTCTTCGAAAACGTGGAGATCGAACAGCGCAGCAGGAAGGAAGAGGACCTTCTGGACATCGAGACCAAAGTGATAGAGCGCAACACCGGGCAGCTCTCCTTCTCGCTGGGCTACAGCTCCATTGAAAACCTGATAATCCAGGGGCAGGTGAAATGGGCCAACCTTATGGGCCGCGGGCAGGACCTTTCGTTCACCGTGGACTCGTCGTCCCGCAGGAGCGATTTTTCGGTGAGCTTCACCGAGCCTGCCATTTTCGACCGGGAGATCTCCGGCGGATTCGACGTTTACAACACGGCCTACACTTACGACGCCTATGAGACCCGAAACACCGGCGCCGGAATACGGATAGGCAAGTCGCTGGGTGAATACCTTTATGGACGGCTCGGCTACAAGCTTGAGAAGACCGAGGTGACCATAATTGACTCCACCACCGCAGGCTCTTACCTGCTGGCGCAGGAGGGGATAGCCACCACCGGCATGGTGTACCCGTCGCTGACGTACGACACCAGGAACGATCCGTACAGCCCCAGCGACGGGCAAAGGCTCTATGGCCTGTTCGAGCTTGGAGGCGCGGGGGGCGACCAGCAGTTCTGGAAAGGGACAGGCGAGCATGCCATTTACAAGGGGCTTCCGTTCAATTTTGTCGGCATGTTCCACACGAAGATAGGTATCGCCGACGGTTATGGAGGGAAGGACCTGCCGATAACACAGAAGTTCTTCATGGGCGGCCCACGTTCCCTGCGCGGCTTCACCATCCGGGACATCGGCCCGAAGGACGAGAACGGCGAGGCGATCGGCGGCGAGGCTTTACTGCAATTCAACGCTGAATTACAATATCCCTTCACCCGGTATTTCCGGGGCTACCTGTTTTACGACAGGGGCCAGGTATATGGAAAAGGAGACGTGCAGGGCAACACGACGGACAAGAATTTCGACATCGAGAATATGAGGCACAGCTGGGGGCTGGGCGTGCATTTCTTCTCCCCGATGGGGCCGATTACCCTGGCGTATGGATTCAAGCTGGACAAAAAGGCGAACGAGTCGCCCAGCGAATTCCATTTCACCATCGGAGGGGCGTTTTGAAGTCAATTAGCGAAAGGAGAATGACAGTGATGAGGACAATAATGGCGGCGCTTTTCTGCGCGGCGGCAGTCTTGGCCACTCCGAAAATATCGGCGGCGGACTCGAAGATCGGCGGGGTGAACATACAGAAAGTGCTGGACGATTCGGAGGCGGGGAAAAAGGCCCTGACTGAGCTTAAGGACCGGGCCGACAAGGAGAAGGACCACCTGGAGAAGAAGCTGGACGCCATCAAGAAACTGGAAAAGGACATCGAGTCGCAGAAGATGGTGGCCAAAGAGGGGGCCATCGTCGAGAAAGAGCAGGAGCTAAAGAAACTTAAAAGGGAACTGGACGCGTTCCGCGAGGACACCTCCCAGACCCTTCAGAAGGCCCAGGGGCAGACCATGCGCAAGCTCATCACCGACGTGCGCAGGATCATCAAGGACTACGCCAAGAAGAACGGATACACCCTCATCGTTGAAAAAGGTGACGACGCCGCCATGGTAAGCGGATTTGTGATGTACCTGGACGAGTCGGCGGACATCACCGGCGCCGTCATCAAGGCGTATGACGAGGAAACAAGGCAGGGCAAGAAAAAATGAAGCTTGGGCTCATAGCCGAAGCTTTGGGGCTGACGGCGTCCGGCGGCGGTGACATTGAGATTTCAAATGCCGCTCCGCTGGACACCGCCGGGCCGTCCGATATTTCGTTCGCGCTCAACAACCGGAGCGCCGCCGCCATAGCCGCTTCGCGGGCGGGTGCGCTGGTCCTTCCCAAAGGCTCCACTGTGGACCGCCCGGCGATCATCGCGGACAATCCGCTTTACGTGTTCGCCATGGTGATGGACATGCTCCACCCGGAAAAGGCCGCCGCCCCCTCCATCCATCCCACCGCCGTGATCGGGATGGACGTGAAGATCGGCGAGGGGGTTTTCATCGGCCCCCACGCCTCCATCGGTGACGGGAGCGAACTTGCCGAAGGGGTCAGCGTAATGGCCGGGGCGCGTGTGGGGGCCAACTGCGTGGTCGGCCCCGGTTCAAAACTGTTCGAAAACGTGGTGGTGTACGGCAAAACGAAGATCGGCGCCAGGTGCCGGATCCACGCCAACACCACCATAGGCTCCGACGGATTCGGCTACACAAGGCTCGGCTCCGGAAAACACCACAAGGTGCCCCAGCTTGGAAGCGTTGTGATAGAGGACGACGTGGAGATAGGGGCGAACACCTCCGTGGACAGGGGGATGCTCTCGGCCACGGTAATAAAAAGCGGAACCAAGATAGACAACCAGGTGCAGATCGGCCATAATTCGGTGATAGGGCGGGACGTGATAATCGCCGGATGCTCCGGGGTGGCCGGTTCGTCGGAAATAGGGGACGGGGTGATGATCGGCGGGGCCTCGGCCGTGTCCGACCATGTGAAAGTGTCTTCAGGGGCGCTTGTCGCCGGGTTCACCGGGGTGCACACCGATTTGACGGAGCCGGGGGTGTATTCCGGGCCGCTGGCGATGAAGAACATGGAGTATAAAAGATTTGTGCTGTCCGGTAAAAGGCTGGACAAGGTGAACGAAAGGCTGAAGGCGCTGGAGGAAAAAATGGGGGGCAAAGAGGGGAAAAACGAATGATCATCGAGCATCACGAACTATACCAGTACATACCCCACCGCCATCCATTCCTGCTCATAGACAGGATAGTGGAGATAGAACCCTTCAAAAGGGTGGTGGCCATAAAAAACGTGACCGGAGGGGAGTACTTCTTCCCCGGCCATTTCCCCGGAAAGCCTGTGATGCCCGGCGTGCTGATCGTGGAGGCCATGGCGCAGGCGGCCGCCGCGCTGGCCACATATTCCAGCCCGGACGACCGGGGGAAAATAATATATTTCGCGGCGATAGACGGGGCGCGGTTCAAAAGAATGGTGATCCCCGGAGACACTATCCGCATAGAAATAGAGGTTGAAAAGGCCAGAAGCAGGCTTTGGAAAGTGAAGGCCCGCGCCACGGTGGAGGGCGAAACGGCCTGCGAGGCGGACCTTACCGCGATGGTGGCGGACAGCAAATAATGGCGGCGGACATCCATCCCACGGCGATTGTGGATACAAAGGCCACGATTGGCGAAGGGTGCGTTATCGGGCCTTTCACAGTCATCGGGCCGGAAGTGACGCTGGGGGCGGGGTGCGTGATCGGGCCAAGAGTGTCGCTGGACTGGCTTCGGGCCGGGGCCAATGTCACCATCGGGGCCAACACCCTGGTGGGGGGGGACCCGCAGGTGTACAACTGGAAAAACGTCCCATCGTGGGTGGAGATAGGGGACGGAGCGCTGATAAACGAGCTTACCGCCATCCACCGCTCCATGTACGAGGGCAAGTCCACGGTGATAGGGGCCGGGTGCTTCGTGATGACCCAGGTCCATATCGGACATGACTGCCAGCTTGGAAAAGAGATCACCGTGACCACCCTTGCGGGTCTTTCGGGGCATGTGTCGGTGGACGACTATGCGGTGATCGGCGGAGGGGCCGGGATCCACCAGTTCGTCCGGGTGGGGGCGATGGCGATGGTGGGGGGGATGAGCAGGATTGTGCAGGACGTGCCGCCGTATTTCACCGTGGCTGGCAATCCGGCGGCGTCCTTCGGGCTAAACGCATATGCGCTCAAAAAGCGCGGAATGTCGCTAAAAGACAGGGTGAGCCTGAAAAACGCCTATCACATCCTGGCCCGGTCCAACCTTCCATTGACCGACGCCATCGCCAAGATAGAATCCCAGGGAGTGGCGGAGGGGCCGCTGAAAAACGTCGTCGAATTCGCAAAATCCTCCGAAAGAGGGCTTACGCTCTAGGATTTCATCCACTTTTGACTATCATCACTCCCGCTACCTTGATATAATCCCTTCCCGTATGGCAGTTATTAACCGTCTCATAATAGTATTGACATAAGTGGATATATGCGTTACGCTGTAGTCCATGAAGAATACAGATGGGCGCGGGCTTGATAGTAAGACATTGACGCAGTTGCGCAAGCGGGCTGTGGCCTGTGTGCAG
>JACRLM010000049.1 GCA_016235255.1 Nitrospinota bacterium
AATCCATTCTTCCCTTGCCAGTTTTCCCGTTACCGTTTACTCTTTTCATGTGACCTCCTTGCTTTCCGTTGTTTTCGTTCAAAAACATGGTAGCAGGTGAGGTCATACCTTCGTTTCAACTAAGTTTAGGACACTTTCCCTGCTCGTATATTAGACCGGATAGATAGAATGAGTACGCGTTCTGGAATGAATTCTTGACTTTGCCGGCCAATTCGTCCACTGCGGAGCCATTTCCCGCCTTTTTTCCCTCGGCCGTCATGGATTGGCGCATCTGCTGGCTGTACTGCTCAAGAAGAGGATTGGATTTCTTGTTTTCCACTTCATCCGCCTTGACCTTTTCCAACTCCTTTTCGTGCCGGGCCAGTTCTTCCTTTTGCCGTTCATTGGCAAGCCTGGCCTCGACACCCGCATCTTCAAGCTTGCCTTTTATCAGGTAATTCTCCGCCTGAAAGTGATGCAAGAATATCTTTTCAAATCCGTATCCGCTATACGGGATGGCGTTATCGTTGGTAAGTATCGATCCGGCGCTGGCGCCTGTTTTGGACGCGCTGATAACAGCCTTGCTTTCACTGTCCTGGATGGCCGCAATGGCATCGTTATAATCCTGGATGCTTATGTCGGTCTCACCTACAAGTTGAGCGATTCTGCCTCTCTCCATCAAATAAAGGATTTTGTCCTTGTCCTTCCTGTATTTGTCCAATTCGCCCAATACTTTTTCCTTGGCGCCATTTTCAGGCAACGTGCCCACCATGTTGTTGACATACTCCGTGTATGAACGAAACATGTTAGACGTGGCGCATCCTGTGGAGAGGATGGCGATGGAGAACAAAAGCAAGCCTTGCAAAAGAGTCTTGAGTATAATCTTGCTTCCCTGATTAAACATCGCAGATTTAGCCAATCCCATTTCACCCTCTCTATACGTTTGCCATTTTTAAGGTCTCTCTACCAATTGATCTCTTTGGAGTCATCCACTTGCTGTGGCGCTTTTTTCTCTATTTCCTTGGAAACGCGGCAGATGTAGCCTACCTTTACTTCATTGGTTGTCCCCAATAATTGCGCTTTAGAGAATTTGGGTTGAATGTCAATGATCCTGATTTTCGCCACCTCGAACTCCGACGCCCCTAACGATGCCCCGGTGTCAGGGTCAATCATGTCCTCTCCCACTCTAAATACGGTTAAAAAGCTCCCTATCCTGAAATTAGAGCCATGGCCCCGGTTTAGAAAAACTGTGTTATTTTCCACCTTTACTATTTTCGTGGGGAAAATCGACTCAAGAACCCCGTTGACTAACTGGGAAACCGTTTTTTCCTTGAGCGACTCCAATAAATTAAGCGCGTTCAAATGCTTTCTTTCTTTGGAGCTATCGGTAACATCGACCTTGTCCGCAGAGACTATCCTTCCACTACGCGAATCTACTATCCGCATGTTCACTATCATTTCCCCGTTGGTCAGATGTTGAACCATGTTGGTGTATGGGATAGGTCTTGCGCTGGACGCGATGTCTACAAGCTCGATTTGCCCCATGATTAGATAATCCGCCCCCAGCATTTTCCCCATTCGCACAGCGGATGCCCCGGAAACCATGCCGCTATCGGAAAAAAGCTGCTCCTTGAGCACATCGTTTACGCGCTCTCGCTCCAGAACATCAAACTTGTTTGTCTTTACAAGGCTTGTTATGAAATCAGCGGTCAACATATTTGTCTGTTTTTCGTCCCACCCCACAACGCTTACCCCTGGGCCTGTCGCCACAAGCTTGCTGATAGCCTTGAAATCTAGAACCGCTATCGTCTTTCGTCTCGCTGCGTTCGCTGGTATGATTGAAACAAGGAAAGCGGCAATGATAAGAGCTAATAGCTTTATGGTGGTACCGCTGATATAAGCTTTATGGCTTGAATTGGATGGCACAACTCCCCTGATCTTCTTTTTTCTGCAGTATGCCATCTTAAGTCATATATCTCGATGTTAGGTTGATAATCGAACAGTTACCGTCATCTGAATTCAGCACAATTTACACCCAATAAACTTAGAATTACTATCCAACGAAAGTAGGATTTTTCTTTTATCCTTCCATTGATTCGTGTAATATTTACCCCATTGGGGTGGGGGACCGTAATGAGAAAATCTTCTCTCGTGCCGTTATGTGTCTATAAACAGGCCTTTGAACTGTTTAACGAACTCCGGCTTGATGGAACAAAGGATGATGTTGTCCCCGGCCTGATAAGGGGGAGCGCGAAAATCATCTCCGCCGAGTCTGCCGCCATTTGCGCCACCGATGATGTATCGCTGGCTCCTCTTGCCGGCGAGAGCATGGGATGGAATCTTGAGGGGCCGCCGGAGGTGATGGCCAGATACGCCTCAACATATTACTCTCACGATCCGCTGTATTACCGTTTCAAAACTTTCGCTCAATCAAAGTCCACTTTCGAAGTGATTCAAAATGTGGACGCGCTTTCCCGGCCAAAGATAGTTGATTCGGAATTTTTTTGCGAATTTCTAAGACCCCTGGGCCAGATGTATTATTTGAGCCTATACCTGAACATCGAAGATGCGCCTCCAATGTATATTGGATTTCACAGGCGGATCGGGTCGCGGCCTTTTTCGGATCGTGAAAAGGAAACAATCAAAATGCTCGCCCCGCAGATTTCGGAAAGGCTTCGGGCCGTCCGGTTCGGGGGGGGGGGTAAAATGCCCCGTCAAAACAAGAGTGGATTGCTCTCCCGCCGCGAGATGGAAATCGCCAAACATGTGGCGGCCGGACTGAAAAACAGGGAAATAGGCGAGACGCTTTTTATAACCGAGCAGACCGTGAAGGATCACATCTATAATATTTTCAGGAAAACCGGAGTGAATAACCGGGTGGGATTGGTGTGTTGGCTGTTAAATTGCCCAATCGCGGCTTTGGGCCAGACCGCTCGTGAGAAAGGCTGATGGGCCAGTCTCAAGCCGCTTCAACGCGCTTGATCTTGATTTTCCGTTCCAGATAGCCAAAATGCTCAAGATCGTAAGCCAATTGCATCCCAAGCCAGGTTTCCGGCGTGGATCCGAAGGCCTTTGACAGCCGGTAAGCCATTTCTATGGAAACGGAAGATTTGCCATTCACCAGGTTGGAAAGAGCCTGGCGGCCGACTCCAAGGCGTTTTGCGCCCTGGGTAATCGTCAGGTTCAACGGCTTCAAGCAATCCTCAAGCACAATCACGCCAGGATGAACCGGATTTTTCATCGCCATGCCGCAACCTCCTAATGATAATCAATATAATCAACTTCCGTGGCGTGACCGTCCTCAAATCGGAACGTCACTCGCCAATTGCCAGAGACCGACACCGCATAATGGCCTTTCATTGTTCCTTTAAGCGGATGCAACCGGAAACCGGGGATATTCATGCCCTCAGGTCCAGCGCTCCGGTCCAGCGCCGTCAAAATGCGCTTAAGTTTGCTGGCATGGTCTTGCGCGATTTTCGCCGAGCGCCCGCTTTCATAAAGTTCCTTCAATCCATTATGACGGAATGCTCTTACCATCTCTCAAGCGTACAGTGTCGCGCGACAGCATGCAACAGGATATTTTTTATTGAAGAAAAGCACACGGGGTCTTATTGATCTCGTCTGCCGTAAGCCAGAAGCATTGCCCTCACCCCGCCTTTTCCGCGTAAATCCGGTAGTTCATGTCCGGAAAAATGTTGTCCGCCTTCTCCATCTGGGCAAGTTCGGCTTCGTCTATGTTCTCTTGCGTCACTTCCTCGTAAAGCCGGTTGAACCGGAGCAGGTGTTCTTTCGTCCGCTTCACGGCGTACTGGGACATGGTGCCGGTCTTCATTATGAACGCCCAGTCGCTGCTTTGCGCCAGCAAAAGCTCCCGCGCCGCCTGGTTTAACGCCCGTTCCACAAGGCTTCCGTTTCCGTTGAGGTACTTTGCCGCAAGCTCCACCATCCTGTCCGCCGCCTTGTGCAGGTGACGGTATATCCAGTCGTTGCTTTCGTCCAGCCACACCTCGGCATACCCCTTGCTCCCCCAGGAGCTGGCCGCCGGCGCGGCCACCTGGTTGACCGAATACACCTGCAGGTAGTCGTAGGGGGTGATGGTCTCTATCCTGTCGGTCATGGCGCTGATCTTGCGCAGCATGAAGTTTAAAAACTCCGGGCCCTCATACCACCAGTGGCCGAAAAGCTCCGCGTCATAAGGCGCCACGATAAGGGGCGGCCTGTCTATGAGCGCGGCCAGCCTGTCTATCTGCTCGAGCCTGCGCCGCACGAAGTCCTCCGCGTGCTCGGAGGCCCGGGCCAGCGCGTCCCGCTGGACGTATATCTCCTTCTGGCCTCCGGCGCGGTTGGTTATCCGGTGGTATTTCACGCCGGTCATCTTCCTGTCCCCGGTGGCCTGGATGTACGGTTTTATATAGTCGTAGTCCAGGTCGAATCCGATGTCCCTGTAAAAATCGCGGTACACAGGATCGCCCGGGTATCCGTCCCGCGCGCTCCACACCTGCCTGCTCGACTCCACGTCCCGACCGAACACCGCCACGCCGTCCTTTGTATAAATGGGGGCGTAAACGCCGTAACGGGGCCTCGGGTCGGCATGGAGTACACCGTGGGCGTCGGTGAAGAAGAATAATATCCCTTCTTCCTTGAGGATTTTTTCAAAGCCGGGCTGGTAGCCGCACTCCGGCAGCCATATCCCCCGGGCGCGCCGCCCGAAAGTTTGTTCGTATTGATCGGCCGCCACCTTTATCTGCGCCCGCACCGCCGATTCGTTCACCGCCAGCAGGGGGAGATATCCATGGGTGGCGGCGGATGTGATTATCTCCAGACTGCCGTCGTCCTGGAACGCCCTGAAAGCGTTGACCAGGTCGAGCCCGTAACGATCCTCAAAAAGCTTCTTGCCCTCCGAAAACCTCCAGTGATACATCCTCGCCAGGTCGTTGAACTCCGGGGAGAATGTCGTGCGCTCGATCTCCTGTTCGCAAAGCTCCAAAAGCTTGTCCAGCCTTTTGAGGAACCGGCGCTGCAGAAGCTCGTCTTTGAGCATTGAAATGAGGGTGGGGGAGAGGGTCATGGTCAGCCGGAAGCTCACACCGTCCTTTTTCAGCCCCTCAAAGACGCTCAAAAGCGGGATATATGTCTCGATTATGGCCTCGAAAAGCCAGTCCTCTTCCAGGAACTCGTCGCTTTCCGGATGGCGCACGAACGGAAGATGCGCGTGAAGCGTCAGAGCAAGAAGCCCTTTAGACGGTGGCATTGTCCGGTCCTGTCCCCTCGAATTGTTTAAAGGTGGAATCGGCCGTTGTTAATTGATGGGCCTTATTTGCGGGCCCATTCCTCTTGGCTTATCAGGAACTCCTCATGACGCCGGGTCGAGCGGGACACGGTCGGCGAAATTTCCCTCAGTTCCACCCCGTCGGACGATTCCGCCGTCACCGGGATGTCCCTTATGCCGTCCGGCAGGAAGAACCTGGCCGTGAACGTTCCGTCCGGCCGCAGCGCCATCTTGCGGCCGAGCATGTGGACAGTGGCGTCCGGCTCCGTGCCGCCGTAAACTATCAGTTCACAGTCCAGCCAGAAGAAAAAGCCGCGCCCCTTTGCGCGGACCATCTGCTCCGACGCGCCGAAACTGGAGACGCCAAGGCTTGATATCTCCGAGAAGCTGGACACACCCTGCGATGAAATCTCCTCCAGCGGAACACCAAGCATGGACGACTCCATGCTTCCCATCATCATCCGCCCCGCATGGCCGTAAAGCGCCGTCATCGCCTCGGCCGGCCCGGACCATTCAAGCCCGGTGGAAGGCGACATCTCCGCCCGCGGCGTCCTGGCCACGTTGGACACCGCCACGGCGGCGAAGGCCCCGTCCGCGTCCATAAGGCCAAGGGCAACCCGGTACTCGCAGTCGGCCTTGTCAACATCCAGGTACCTGCTTCCGGCCGCAGGGTCCACCTCCACGTCGAAATACCTGTGGGCCGCGCCGGTGTTCACCCCGGTGACGTCGTACACACGGAGCGCCCAACGTACGGAGCCCCATTCGCGCCCAAGCGACGCCCTGGCCGCCTCCACCGCCTCGCCGGTGAGTTCCCAGTAAAGGTATAGTTTGAAAGGATCGCGCACCAGGGCCACAATCCGCGTGTCCCCATAGCTTTCCGGCAGGGCCGGGGCTGGGCGTGTATAGTCCACCGCTTCGTCGGCTATGAAGAATTTATTCTCGTCTATCTTTATGTCCCATCCGCCCCCCTTGCCTATGCCGTTTAGAATGCGCGGCCTTTGCGCGGCAGCCGGCGCGGCCTTCGGAGCGGCTGGCTGAGCCTTTGCGGGGGATGGTTTTGCCGCAACCTTTTCCACGGCCGGTTTTTTTACCGTAATGGACGGCGCGGGAACCGCTTTGGCCACCGGAGCGGGAGATACGGATACCTTGGCGGAGGGCGTGGACACTTTTGCCGCGGGCGCAACTTTCTCCGGAGCCGCCTTTTTAACTGTTGTGGCGGCCGGTTTGGCCGACTTTTTCGGTTCTTCTTTCACGGCTTTCGCCTTTTTTGGAACGGCCACCGCCTTTGGGGCGGACTTTTTCGCGGAGAGCTGAGCAACTTTGGACGGCTTTGATGCGGCCTTTGGAGCCGCTGGCTTCTTTGCGACAGTGGCCGGCGCGCTTTTCGCCGCAGGTCTCGCCGGGGCGGCCTTTTTCTTTCCCGGCAGGCCGCCGCCGGCCAGCGCCGCCACTATCTCTTCTTTTTTCATCGAAGAGGTGACCGCCAGTTTTTTCTTCGCCGCCATGTCCAGAAGCTCCGCTTTCGTCAGAGTGCCAAGTCCAATCGCCATGATTCCGTTTCCTCCGCCGCGGCCTTTTATAAAGGCCTCAGTTAAAAATTCAGTCCACCACCCTTGCCATGTTGAAACCTTGCAGACATCTCCCCTTCATGGGCTGGGAAGCCGTTGTACTTTATGGATTACAATTATCGAGCCATATCATGGACTGATGTTCTGTCCTCTAACGCATTGTATATTAAAGTAATATATCGCTGGAAGGATTGTGGTCGGATCCTGATGGGGGCTTGGTGTGGAAAAATAACAACACCAGTGTGGTGTAAACTCTACACTACGAGGATATCTTGTTCCAGACCTCTTCCACCTGGGCAAGAGTCGCTTCGGCTGGGCCGCCGTTGTCTATCACATAGTCCGCCAGGGAGGCTTTCTTCTCCAAAGGCCATTGGGCGGCGATCCTTTTGACCGCGTCGTCCCGGCTTATCCAGTCGCGCCGCATCCCTCTTTGGATCTGTGTTTCCCGGGGGCATGTCACAACGATCTTGACACCGATTGCGTCGCTCAAACCGGACTCGAACATCACAGCGGCTTCCACGACAATTGCCGACCCCGGATTTTTATCAAGCTCGGCCGCGGCCAGTTCGAACACCCTTGCCCGGATGATGGGGTGGAGAATGGATTCGAGGAGTTTGCGTTTGCCCTCGTCGGTGAATACTATGGCGCCAAGTTTTTTCCTGTCCAGCGAGCCGTCTGTAAGGAGGATATCCTTTCCGAATTTTTCAACCGTGGAAGCAAGGCCCGGTGTTCCCGGGGCCACAACTTCCCGCGCCAGCGCGTCGCAATCTATCAGGCAGGCCCCGTGGGCCTGCAACGCCCCGGCCACAAGGCTTTTGCCTGAGGCGTAGCCCCCCGTGACGCCGATCATGGGCATGGCGCCAATTTCCCGGGCAATGGAAATCCCGCCCTTTTCAGCGCATAGGCCAGCGATTCCATAGGCAGCCCGATGATGTTGGTGTAACTGCCACGGTATCCTGCGATCCATTTTGCGAATTTTCCCTGGATGGCGTACGCCCCCGCCTTGTCCAAAGGCTCGCCCCCGGCCACATATTCTTCGATCACATTGCGCGGCACCGGCTTGAAAAGCACGTATGACGCCTCCACCCGGGAATCGTGATAGCTGTCGCGCCCGCGCACGATGGCGAATCCGGTGATCACCATGTGCTCCCTGCCGGAAAGTTTTGAAAGCATCCTTTTCGCGTCCGCCGCGTCCACCGGTTTGCCGATTATTTCGCCGTCCAGGACCACCATCGTGTCCGCCGCGAGCACGAAATCGTCCGGGTATTCAGGGGCCACGGCGTCCGCTTTTCTCACGGCGATCACCCGTGCGTTCTCTTCCGGGGTAAGGGATGGGTCAATGTCCTCCCCCACTTCCGGCGCGGCGGCGGTGAAGCCGATCCCCGCCTCGGCCAGCAGCATCGCCCTTCGGGGGGAAGATGACGCAAGGACAAGTTTCATGTATTTTTTATTCAAAGTTAAAACGCTGGAAGTTTAGCACAACATGCGGTTGCGCGGGCCTGCGGATCACAGCCCAAGGGCTCCGCTACATCCCCACAATATTCACTCCGGATTCTTCCGGCGCCGACACCTTGCCAGCGCGGCGTATGTAATCGGCCACCACGTCGTAAACAGGGGCGTTGGCCGGGCGCAGGTTCTCTCCTGCGCGGTACAGGTTGCCCCCCCATGCGGAAATCTTGTATCTTCGGCCCAGGTCAATATCCTTCCCGTTCACCTTTATGTTATGCAGCCTGTCCATGGCCTTGCCGTTTATGTGGCAATCGTAGGCCACGCCCATAAGACGGCTCATGTCCCCGCCTTGCTGGAAATATGGATCGTCGTTGAAAACGTTGTCGGCCACGTCCTCCAATATGAGCTTTAGCCGATCGCCTTTCATGTCGAAGGTGCGCACGTCCGGATATGTCACCGCCGTCATGTCGAAAACGTCGTCCAGGGTGATGGGCGCCCCGGCCGGCACGGTGGATCCCCAGCGGTAGCCGGGGGAGAAGACTATTTCGGAGTCGTATTTGTCGCGGATGGCCTGCATTATCACATGGTCGAACGTGCCGTGAAAGGTGCCGCGCCGGAAAAGGGTGGTCTGGGCCACACCGAGCTTTTCTGAAAGTTTTGCGGCATATGGGGCATACGCGTTGCCGATAAGCTTCTGCATGGCCGTGTCGGCCGGTATGGCGGAGGAGAGCACGGGAATGAGCTTATAACGGTAACTTTCCACCTTTCCGTTTTTCACCTGGGCGTCTATCCTTCCCAGAAACTTGCCGTGGGTCCCCGCCTGGACCACCACGGTATTCCCCACCATTATTGGGGCGTACACCGCGTCGTGGGTATGGGCGGACACAAGGAAATCTATCCCTTTCACCTGCGAGGCCATTTTCTTGTCCACCTCAAGCCCGTTGTGGGAGAGGACAACCACCACGTCCACCCCCTTCGCCGAGCGCAGTTCGTCCACGTACGATTGCATGCGCTCCGGCTGGACGCCGAAGGTGAGCCCCGCCGAAAGGTCCGCCGGGTGCGCGATGGGGACGTATGGGAACGACTGGCCGACCACCCCCACCTTCACGCCATTGCGCTCATATACCTTGTACGCCGGATACACCGCCTCGCCCCACTCGGCGTCCCGGATGTTCTGGGCGAGGAAGTCCCCCTTGAATTCCTTGATAAGTTCGTCCACCCGCCCCCTGCCATATTGGAACTCCCAGTGGGGCGTCATCGCGTCCACACCCAGCAGGTTCTGGGCGTCCACCATCGCGCGCCCGGCGGTCCACATGGCCACGGCGGTCCCCTGCCATGTGTCCCCCCCGTCAAGTAGCAGCACTTTGCCGCCGCGCTCAGCCCGGACTTTTTTCACCATCGTGGCGATATGGGCGTATCCACCCATTTTCCCGAACTTTTTGGACAACTCCTCGAATCCGGCGCTTGATCCGAAATAGGCCTCCACGGCGCCGGGATCGAGCTTGTAATACTTCAGGAAGTCCGGTCCGGTAAGATGCCCCGGGGTCCTGTTCATGCTCTTCGGGCCGATATTGATGGAAGGCTCCCTGTAATAATGAGGCTTTAAGTGGCCGTGAGGATCGGTGACGAACAAAAGCGTCAGGTTGCCCAGCGGTTCGAATTCCATCACTTTTTCCGGTGAAGCCAGGGCCAGCGCCTCGAAAGGATTTTCGAAGGTTGCGGTAACGGAAGCGGCGATGGCGATTTGCATGAAGTCGCGGCGGGTGATGGAGCACATTGGCAGACCTCCGAATTGAACATTTTGTTCCGGCGCGCGTGACTTCGCCGCCCTCGTCCGATCCGCTATTCTACCCCTTCAAGCCGGGGCGTGGACATTCAAAGATGCGATGGGAAGGATAGTCTTTAGTGTATGATTTTATGGATGGCAATAAGGCCGCCGCCTGTTGGAAAGACTACCTTGCGTCCTCTTCCGGTATTACCGTCACTTCGCCCGCCGAACCGGCCTTTGTGCCGATTGGCATCTTGGTGATGGTGAACTTGGCGCGCAGCCCAGTCTGCAGGTTGTTCCAGTCCGCGTTCGTAAGGTGGGTGACGTGGAAGAAGAAACTGGCGCCGTCTTCCCGCTTGATGAACCCAAAGCCCCTGTCCGGCTTTATGTTGTCTATCACCCCCTCGAAAAGCTTTCCGGCCGCCTGCTCAAGTTCGTCCTGCCCGTTGGGGTGGTTTTCCATCCCCTCGCTGGTGTATTCGCGCATCTGTTCGGCCTTCTGCTCGGCGAACTTGGCGCGGCACTCGTCGCAGAAAAACGGCTGCCCCTCGCGAAGCCGCACGGTGGTGATCCTCTGGCGCGGCCCCTCGTGCAGCGGGGACTTGCACTCCACCATGAACTCCTCCGGCTTCCAGGCGATGGACTCCATCATGTCGTTGAGCCATATGATGTGATAGTCCTTCAGCCTTTTCTCGTCCTGCCTGTCGGAGTACACCTTGGCGCAGGACTGGCGGATGGAGGCAACCGCGACCCTTTTGCCAAGCTGGCGCACGCGCTGGAACATCGGGAAATAGTCCTTGTCCCCCACCACCGCAAGCGCGATGTCAAAGGAGTTTGGGATCACCGCGTTGTACATCATGGAGGTGGCCAGCGCGATGTCCACGCATTTTTCGCGGGGCGAGAAGGTGTCCTCGCCGCTCCGGTCGTCGTGCAGGATGCGGCGGCGCTGGTAATCTATCGGGAACGACTCCACTTCGTAATGATAGTCCTCCCGCAATAGCGAGAAGAAGTCCTTGCGGCGTCTGGCCCTGTCCTCGTCCATCACGTCGTAGTTGACCGGATAGCTGCCGAAAAGGAACGTGCGCACAAGGTCTAAGTCCGCAAGCCCTTCGCGTTTTTCAAGCTCGGCCATGAGGGCTTTGGGAAGCAGGCCGTAGTCAATGTAAAAACCGGGCTGGTTGGACTCTTTGGCCAGGTGGCGCAGGTTGGAGTATAGCCAGGTGCCGTCAATGAAGACCATTAATTTTATCATCACAAACTCTCACTTATTGTTTATAAGACTATTTTGACCGGTCCTCCGCCATGGCGTTTATTTTTGCCTGAAGCCGGATTCCCAAATCTCTCCATACGCTACCATACGCACAGTATTGCGTCAATCACGGCCGGCTTTCGCTCCGGCCATGTAATAGAGTATCCCGCAGCCTATGGCGGCGGCGCGAAGGGCCAGGAACGCCGGGGCCAGCGCTCCCACGGCCGCGTCCCGGCGAAAGGCGAAAATGGTGAACGGGACCGTTGACGCCGCAAAAGCGATAAGTAGGACCAGCGATGCCCACCCTGCCGGGTGTGAAACAGGGCAGAGCGCCCCAAGCCCGGCCGCCGCGAAGATAAGGGCGATCTGGAGTTTCAGTGTCTGGGGAGTGTATGTGTCCTTCACCATCTTTCCGGGGTGGCGCTTGTACACCACCATCCGCCAGTACCCTCGCCAGAATTTCAGCCGGGCGTATTTCCATGGCGAGCCGGGATGCCCCAGGTGTTTCACCTTCGCATCCGGGTTGAACACCATTTTCTTCCCCGCCGCCGAAAGCTTGTACGACAGGTCGGTGTCCTCGTTGTTGGCGTGGGGGAAAGACTGGTCGAACCCCCCTGTTTCCCGGAAATCACTGGAGCGGAACGCGGCGGAATATGTGTCCACCATGTCTATGCTCTCCGCCTTCTTTAGCATTTCGAACCGCTCCTCGAACTCCACCTGGGCAAAGCGCGCGGTAAGGCCTTCCTGGCCTGCGCCATACGCCCCCTTCACCGCCACCACGGCAGGATCGGCGAACGGTCTTGTCATCTGCTCTATCCAGCCGGGCTCCGGGACGCAGTCCGAGTCGGTGAACAGTATTATCTCCCCTGCCGCTTCTTTTGCGCCACGATTGCGGGCGGTGGCGGGGCCTGCGTTATCCTGCCGGATGTATTTTATCGGGAACTTGCGCGCTATCTCGCCGGTTGCGTCCGTGGAGCCGTCGTCCACCACGATCACTTCGTATGATCCGGCGGGGCATGTCTGCGCGGCAAGCGCAGAAAGGCATTGCCCGATGGAACGCTCCGCGTTGAAGGCCGGGACGACGACGCTTGCGCGCGGGGGCATGTCAGGCCACGTCCGAACCGGTGAGAAGGTGGCGCAGGAACACTTTGGCCGAGCGGAGCGTGCGGCGCATCTCGTCCGGGTCGGCCGCCATACGCACCGCCTTGCGGGCGATGTATGACGGGCGCAGGTAAAACTCGCGCCGGGCCTGGTCGCAGAATTTCACCATGTCCTTCGGAGTCAGGCTTTCCGTGCGGATCACCGTGTTGTGAAGGCCGGATGGGGTGAGCCATTTTGAGAAATCATCGGTGGAAAGGTAGCCGCGCTCTTCGTACCAGCCATAGGCCTCGGTACCCGGATATACCATGATGGGGTAGAACTGCGCCGTGTCCGGATTGAGCCTGCATGCAAGGTCGAGGGTCTTGCGCATCGTCTCCTTCGTCTCCCCCGGCAAGCCCACCATGAAGCAGCCGTGCACCAGCACCCCGGCCCTGCGGGCGTTGGACATGAACTCTTCCATTTTGTCCACGCTGGTCTTTTTGGATATGTTGTCCAGAAGCTGCTGAGACCCGCTTTCAAAGCCCACGCACATCAGCCGCAGCCCCGCTTCCTTCATCACGCGGATGGTCTCGTAGTCCAGGTCCGCCCGGGCGTTTATTATCCACTGCATCTTTATGCCGCGCCGGATCACCTCGCCGGAGATTTCGGCGCACCGCTTTTTGTTGATGGAAAAAGTGTCGTCCTCGAAAAAAATTGAGCGGGCGTGCGGGAAGTTGTCCCGGATATATTCCAGCTCGTCCACCACGTTCTTAACGCTCCGGTACCGCGCCTTGCGGCTCATGAGCGTCTGGGGATACACGCAGAACGAGCATGGGAAAGGGCACCCGCGGCTTGTGGTGATGGTCACCATCGGAGGGATGGCGTTGGCGTTAAAGTAGTTCTCTATGCGCAAAAACTTTTTATAGACCGAGCTTACAAAGGGTAGCTCGTCGAGTTCCTCGATAAAATCCCTGCGCGGGTTGGTTGTGGCCTTTTCCCCGTCGCGCCAGGCGATCCCCGCCACGGCGGCCGGCCCCGCGCCCCGCGAAAGGGACGCGGCAAGGTCTGTCACCGTGTGATCGTATTCCCCCATCGCCACCGCGTCCACGGCAGCGCTTAGCGCCAGCGATTCGGCCGGAAGGGCCGTCACATGCGTCCCCACCATGAGGATGAAAAGGCCGGGATTCTCCCGCTTGAGCCTTTCCATCACTTTCACGTCGTTGTGTATGCTGGGCGTGCTCGTCTCCGCCACCAGCAGTTTTGGGCCGAATTGCTTGATGCGCCGCGAGACATAGTCCTCGTCATGCCCGTCCGCCGGGGCGTCGATAAGGTCCACCCCGCTCCCCGCCTTCTCCGCCGCGCCGCAGGCGTACGCCAGCCACATTGGATAATAAAGCGTGCCGCTCTTGGTCACCGCCGGGCTTCTCTGGGGGCGCGAATAATTTTTCAGGAACGGAGGGTTGAGGAAAGTTATACGAAATTCGGGCATCACGCGATCCTTCTGATTAAATCGCCATACTGGCGCATCTGCTCGGCCAAAAATCCCATTTTACCGCCAAATGATATGGCCCCTTTGGGGCATATGCAATAACAATACATGCACTCCACGCAGCCCGCCGGCGGCGGCCCGGCCAGCGTGCGGGGAATGTCCAGTCCGGTGGGGCAGAACGCCGCGCATTTTTGCGGGCAATCGCCGCACTTGGCGGGATTGGCCGTAAGCGTGTCCACCTCCATTTCGTCCGCGATGAAGACGTCCTGGCGCAGGCCGGTGGCGAATAGCAGCTTGCCCACGATGTCGGTGGAGCAAATGGCGTCGAACAGCCGGGTGTTGCGCACCGCCAGAAAATATTTCTGGCGTTTCGGATTGTGTATGAAATAGGCGATGGGGCCAGCCTTGGGCGGGGCGAACGTGAAAGAGACGTCCAGCGGGTAATCGTCCACGAACCGCTCCCGTTCCGGGGTTATCAGCCCGCGCCGCTCCGCCTCGGCCAGCGTGCGCACCTTGCGCCACCCGAAGGAGGCGATCCTGGCCACCATCATGTCTATGGCGAAAGGATCGTTCCCGAAAAGGATCATGCCGGTCTTAATCGGCGTTCCCCTTGTCGGCCCCAGCCCTTCCATTGCGAACAGCCCGTCCACTATGTGCAGATGGGGCCTTACCGCCTTGTTGATGTTCAGGATGTTGGAGGCCAGCGAAAGGTGGGTCTTTTTCTTGTTCTCCTGCCCAACGAGACATCCCATCAGGTTTTTCAGGCACACGCTCATCCCCACTTCGAAATGGGTCTTCATCTTGGGCATGTTGATCAAAAGCGCCGCATCCAGGCATTCGCGCGCCACGCTCGCTTTCACCCCGTTCTCAAACTCCACTTCCGCCTTTTCAGAATAGTTAAGGTCGAGCGCCCTGATTCCGTAATGGCGGGCCAGCGCGTCCACCCTCAGCCGGGATATGACGTTTATGCCGCTCCGGTAAAATCCGCTGTTGGTCCCCTCGCCGATGGCGATGTCCGTGTGTCCGGCTTTTTTAAGATATTCGATCACGGCGGCCAGAAGGCGCAGGTCCGTGGTGTTGCCGGTGAGGGCGTTCATGTTGCTGTTGAGGTTCGGCTTTATCAGGACCGGAGCCCCTTTGTCGGCCGGGAATATGTCCTTGTACTTCGCGGCCAGTGTTTCGGCCACCGCTTTTTTTATCGCCCGGACGCCCTCGGCTTTTACGGCGTCAAACCTGATCATTGGAACAACCCAGCTCCTTCACAGCCTTGAAAACATCGTCAACCGCCACGGCGTCCATGCAGGAGCCGCGCTCCGGATACTTGCAGGAACTTTCGTCGCAAGACCGTCTGCAGGGGAAATCTTTTTCCACCACCCGGTTTTTCACTCCATACGGCCCGGTCTCCACGCTCTTGGAGGGGCCGAACACCGCCGCCACCGGCGTCCCGACGGCCGCCGCCATGTGCATAGGGCCGCTGTCGTTGCACACAAGCAACCCGGCGCGGGAGATCACCGCCATTAGCTGGCGCACCGTCAAATATCCCGTCAGGTCCGAAACGGCCCCGCCAGCGTTGCGCATCACCGCGTCCGTCACCGCTTTTTCCGACGGATGCCCAAGCAGGGCCACGTTCATCCCCAATTGGCCGGTCATCCGCGTTATCAATTCCGCGTACCGCTCCGGTTTCCACATCTTAAGCTCTAGCCGGGAACCGGGATGGACCAGCGCGAACGGCTTTGCGATCCCGCGCGCGGCCAGTATCCTGTCCGCCTCGGCGATCTCATCCGGGGTGAACCGCACGCCCCAGCCGGTCTCCATCGCAATGCATCCAAGATACCTTGCGATGTCTAAGTGATATTCTACCTTATGTTTAAGTCCTGTGTACGGGACCACATGGGTGAGCAGCCATCCACCCCCGCCGACATCGTAGCTGACCTTGTATCTGGCCCTTGCCGGGGCCACAATGGCCATGATCTCCCGGATGTCCCCCCTCGCCTCTATCACAAGGTCGAAACGGCGCTTCCGGAAGCTCTTGATAAAATCAAAATAGCCGGCCAGCGTGGCGTTTGGGTAAAACCAGAACGGGGTGAACGGGATCACCTCGTCTATATACGCATTGCCCGCAAGCGCGGGCGCGGACGAATCGGCGGTCAAAAACGCGATGGAAGCTCCTGTAAAGCGCTCCCGCAACGGTTTTAGCATCGGCAGGGTCATCAATGCATCACCAAGATAGGCCGTGCGGATCACGAGGATTGATCGCACACTGGCCGGATCTATCGGCTCCTGTGCGCGGAACATCGTGAAGGGGAAAGATACAATTTTGCCAACCGTGTCGGCGATGGCGGTGATGATCAGCTTTTTTTTGTTGATGATCTTGTACATGGAGCTTAGCGCTCCTCCCACAGCGAAAGCAGGAACTTTAGCATCGTCCCCCGGTGGTTTTCGGTCTGCGGTATCCATCTGTACTTATCGGCCCGCTCCGGGTCGAGCGTAATGTTAGGCGGATTGCCGTTAAGCCTGGTCCATCTGGCGCGCCCTTGCGTGGCGGCGTTCAAAAGCTCCATCGCGTGTCCCTTGAACGTCCCCTGCACGTGGTCCACCTGCGCCTGATAGCGGAAATAGCCGCATTCCATGTCACCGATGAAGCGGCTTGCCTCCCGCTCGTCCCAGAAAGCCGCGTTTGACGATGGGAATCGCGCAAGGGGTTTGTGCGTGTCGTTCCTTGTGATGATCTTCCGGCTGGAGGGGCCCTCCCAGTCAAAAAGGAATCTCACTGGCGCCGTGGGGAACCGGGCCAACGCCCCTGTGGCTATGGCCACCCCGATGGAAAATGAGACGACGCCGATTCTGTCCGGATCGGTCTGCGGCAGTTGCGCCGTCCACCGTATGATTTCGGAAAGCTCCATCTGGCTGGCCGGCCCCCAGTGGTCTTCCACCCCACCGGAGCCCCCCCTGCCGGATGGATCATATGTCACCACCACGTGCCCCAGCCCCGCCGTTTCCCACGCGCTTATCTCCCCTTTATAGTCGTAGTCCGTTCCGCGGCTGGCGCCGCCGGGGACGAACACCACCGCCGGGAATTTTACAGCGCCGGTGGCGGGGGCATGCACATGGACCCGCACGTTGACCCCGGACGACGTTTTCACCCATTCCTCGCGCATCACCGTTTCCATAAGCTTCACACCCAGGAAATTTTCGGTGAAACGGCGGTTGCGTCTTCTGGCGAACCCGTCGAAGATGCTCACTGCGCGTCCTTTTGGATAAGGGCTTCCTCGGAGAACCGGTCGAGAAAGTGCATGTACCCTGGGTGTCGCGAGGTGTAGCGTTCCAGTTCGGTTAAAAATTCCCCCATCGTTTCCACCGCCGCATCGGGTGAATCGCCCTTTACAAGGATCGGTTTTCCGATGACGATACGGTACGGTTTTGCTGCGCCCGGAATTATGAACATGGGAAGGAGCTTTGCGCCAGTCTTGGCGGCCAGGATGGCCGGGCCGAGTGGGAACATCACAGGTTTTCCGTGGAACCTGAAAAGATGGTGCCTGCCTATCCGCGTGCCCGTTCCCGTCCCGTCCCCGGTTATCATCAGCGCCCCGCCGTCCTTAAGCCACTTGAACGCAGGCCGCAGGAATCCGTCCGCCATCATCACTTCGGCCGGCATCATCGCCTCGTATTTCAGCCGCAGCCGGAACGCCACGTTCCTGCCGACCCAGCTTAGTCCCTCGTCGCTGGGGAAGCCCACCTGTTTCATTTTGTACCCCAGCCGCGCCAACGCCACAAGCGGCACGTGCGCGGGGCCGAAATGGCCGTGCACTAGAATTGCCCCTTTGCCGGCCGCAAGCGCCGCGTCCAGGTTTTCGCGCCCCTCGATTTCAATAAAGCGTTCCACCTCGGCGGCGCCAAACCTGGGGAAGATCAATATGAAAAGCCTGTCCACGTAGTGGTTTCGCATGTATTCCCGGATTGCCGCCTCGCCTTGCGCGCTCGCCGCGAAGGTTTCCCCCCTCACGTTCGCGAGGTTTTTGGCAAGCTCCCTTTTCTTTCCGCGGGAAAGGGCGAAATGCAAATCTCCCATGAAGCCTAGTATGGCAAGGCCCCATCGGATCGGGACCCCCAGTATCAGCCACCGAAGCGGATACCACACCACAAGCCGGAGTATGTCGCGCCCCAGCCTCTCTTTGACCACCATGCCGCGTTATTTCCCCTTCAGGCGCAAGGCCGCGTTGAAAAACGCTTCTATATACCATGTGCGCCGGTTCGTGTAATAAACAGGCTCAAGCAGGCTCATCCCCGGCTTTACGAGCCCTTCGGCCAATGCGATCTCGTGCAGTTTTGTGTGCGGCTCCACCCGGATGGAGTTGAACTCGAAATGCACCCGGCGCCCCAGCCTTTTTCTGGCCATGACGATGAATTTGGCCATGGCGATAAAATTGCCGATGGACTGCCCCGGCGGATTCTTGAAAAAGTTATAGCTTATCTCCACTCCCTCAAGCGCCGCGAGAGCCTCGAACGCCGACAGGATGTCCTTGCGTGATATGTTCTTCCCCAGCGCCTTGAGCGTGGAGTCGTCAAACCCGTCCGGCGACATTATAAAATGGACGCATCCCGCCGCCACCGCCGTCTCCGCCAGCTCGCTGGAAAGGCCGTTCTCGTTGAACCAGCCCGACCATTTGACTTTGACGCCGCGCTTTACCATCTCCCTCATTATGCCCATGGCGTGCTCTTTTGGTATGTTGAACACCGAATCGACGAAAGTGAACCGTTGCACACCGTTCTTTTCCGCCAGCGACTGGATGTGGTCCACAATTTTCACCGGGTCTTTGAGCCTGTAGTTCTTGCCGTTGAGAAAACCGTATATGCAATAGACGCAGCCTAAGGCGCAGCCGCGCTTGGTCTCCACGCCCACAGAATCTCGCACGCCAAGGTATGCCCCCACAGGGGCGGGGCCGATGGCGGGGGAGGGGAGGAAATTGATGTCCGGAGCGGCGCCGGGCCCGGAGAATTTGAGCGACCCTCCCTTGCGGTAATAAAGCGACGGCACGTTTTCCGGCCTGTCCATGTTTGAAAGCAGCCGGGCGAAAGTTTCCTCCCCCTCCAGGTACACGCCGAAATCCAGCCTCGGCTCGTTTTCCATTATCTCCCCGGCGTACATGGAGAATCCCGCGCCGCCGATGGCGATCTTAGCCCCCGGGGCTGCCGCTTTTATCACGTCCAGCGTTTCTTTTAGATATTTGTAATAGAAGACGACCACACGCTTGTTCGTGGAGTCTATATTGCGCAGCGACACCGCCGCCACGTCCGGGGCCATGGCCGCAAGCCTTTCAGAAAGCTCCTCGAAAGGCCTTTGGGAGACGTTCGGATCGTATATCTGCACAGTGTGGCCGGCCAGGGAACCGGCGATGGAGGCCAGCCCGAGCGGATACACCGGAGGTTCGCCGCCACCAAGCCAGGACTGGACAAGGAAGACTTTCATCGGCTCAGCCCAGGGCGGCCTTGGCCAGCTTGTAAATCCGCCGCAGGAAAATGTACAGCAGGCGTATCACAGGCCTCATCGCCGCGCTGTTCAGCACAGCCGTGGCCGGGGCGCTCACAAGCGCCTTTAGCGCAAGCCCGGGGAACTTCCCCCCCTTGGCCACTGTGAAAAGCAGGTTTAAATATGTCAGGTCCCGCATGGTGTACGTTTTCCTGTATATCTCTTCCCGTTCGTTCTTTATCAGGCCGCTTTGCCGCGCGTCGGTGTGCAGCTTTGTGCCGGGATAAAGGATCAGCCGGAAAGGCTGGAGCCGGAACGGCTTTGGTATATTGGAAATGAACCGCAGGCTGTCTATGCGGTCATCGTCGGTCTCCCCCGGCGCGTCGAGCAGGAAATCGTAGCTGGGGGGATACATCCGGTCCTTGAACGAGTTGATTATGCGGATCGCTTTTATCATCCTCTCGTTGTTCATGTTGCGCCGGTTATAGGCGCTCTGCATCTTCGACGAGCCGGACTCCACCCCCATCTGCACGTACACAAGCCCAGCGTCCACCAAAAGCCGCATCTTCTCATCGCTCACCGTAAGGGGGCTTATCAGGCACGAAAAGGGGAGGTTTACCTTTTCCTTGTACCTGACGCAAAAATCCCTCAGGTCATCAAGCTTGCGGGCCATGAACTCGTCGTCGGATATCCATATGAAGTTGACGTATGGGAAGGCTTTGCGCGTGTGTTCCAACTCCGCTATCACATGATCCACAGAGCGCCACCTGAGCTTGCCCTTGCCGCCGTACATCTGGTTGATGGTGTCGTTGATGCAATAAGTGCAGGCGTAGGGGCAGCCCCGGCTTGTCATGGTCTGGTATCCCACCTTCACCAGCATGCCGGACACTGTCCCCCTGCGCAGGAACGTTTCCATCAGCCCGTGGTCCAACGGTCTTATCTCCCCGTCGAAAAGGACGCTTTTTCCTTCAAAATCGTAGTCCGGCGCCGGATACACATCAAGGTCCTTGGGCAGGGGGCTGAGATTGTTGCGTATCACCGGTCCGTTTTTTTTCAGCCAGAGGTTTGGCGTGGCCGAATAGTCCTCGCCCCGCTCCATCCTTGTCACAAGTTCCAGCAGCGAGTCCTCCCCGTCCCCCACGCACGCCATGTCCGCGTGCTCCAGGCACTCCTCCGGCCTGATGGTGGGATGCACCCCGCCCCAGATCACCGGCTTTTCCGGGAACGCGCGCTTGATCGCTTTTGTTATCTGGACCGCGCAGTCGAAGAAATTGGTCATAAGCGTGATTCCAACAAGCCCGGAACCGGCGCAAAGCTGGGCCGTCCGTTCCATCACCTTCGCCGGATAGCGCTCCTCCATGTTTGCGTTAAGATCGTCGCCGAAGGGGTCGGGAAGGAAGATTATGTCCACTTGATGGCCATGTTTCTTCAAATGGGCCGAAAGTGTGCGCACACCGAAGGACGTGATGTCCGGATAGGGGGAAATGAGGGTGACTTTCATCTAATTAACCGCCGGCGGTCATGAATTATTTGACGCTCGAAGCGTCCAGCACCGCCCTGGACATGAGAAGGGCAAGCACGGTGTCCACCGATTCATCTATGGAAAGCGCGCCGGTCTCCACCACAAGCTCCGGGTTGGACGGTTCTTCGTATGGAGACGAGATGCCGGTGAATTCCGGGATTTCACCTTTGCGCGCCCGCTTATACATCCCCTTGACATCCCGCCCTTCACACACTTCAAGCGGGCATTTGCAGAACACTTCCAGGAAATCCCCGTGGGACATGATGTTGCGCACCCGTTCCCGGTCCCCCCGGAAAGGGGATATGAAGGCGGTGAGCGCTATGACCCCGGCCTCGACGAAAAGCTTGGCCGTCTCCCCCACGCGGCGTATGTTCTCCTCCCTCGCCTCCTTTGAAAATCCCAGGTCCGAGCAAAGGCCGTGGCGGACGTTGTCGCCGTCGAGCACCATGGTCTTGCATCCCATGCCGAAAAGGCGATCCTCCACGGCGTGGGCGAGGGTGGACTTGCCGGCTCCGGACAGCCCCGTGAACCATATCACCGCGGCGCGATGGCCGTTTTTCGATTCGCGCATCCGCCTTGTGACGGAGGCGTGGTGCCACACAACGTTATTTTTAGCCGGCATATTCAAAACGTCTCCACGGAAAAACTCTCGCCTTGATTATTGTAAATTCGGTTTTCCATCGCAAATACAGCCCCAAAGGATGGAAAAAAAGGTCATTATACCAGATAAAGACCGGGGAGGAATCCTTTAGCTTTTTACATGCGCCCCTCGCCTGTATATAATATGTAATTCTGGACAAGGAAGGCGATATGGAAAAAAAGACCGTTTACACCATTGCGGCCCCACGGCCGGTGGGCCCTTATTCGCAGGCGGTGGCGCTGGGCGACACCGTGTACACCGCCGGACAGATCGGACTGGACCCGAAGACCGGAAAGCTGGCCGGCGATGACGTTCAGGCGCAGACGCGCCAGGTGATGTCCAATCTGGAGGCGGTGCTTTCGGAGGCGGGGGCATCTTTTACAAACGTGGTAAAGACGACCATATACCTTGCGGACATGAAGGATTTTCCGGTGGTAAACGAGATATACGGCGCCATGTTCAAGGACAATCCCCCGGCAAGGTCCACCGTGCAGGTGGCGGGGCTGCCTTTGGGGGCGCTGGTGGAAATAGACATGATCGCCGGGCTGCCTGAAAGCTCGGCCTCTTTTTAAAGGCGGCGGCATGGCAAGTTCTATGACAGGTTACGGGCGGGCGGAGGTGGAAGTCTCCGGCAGGAGGATCACCCTTGAAGGCAAGTCGGTAAACCACCGGTATATCGAGATAAACATAAAAGCGGCGGCAAAGCCCTTCCAGATGGAAGAGATGATCCGCAAGGCGGTCAAGGGGCGTTTTTCAAGAGGCTATTTCGATTTTACGGTCACGGTGGCGGCTCCATCGGCCCAGACAGCGGATATCCGCGTGAACGAGCCCCTTCTTGACGGGTACATGAAGGCTTTCAGCGACATTGCCAAGCGCCACCACGTGGGGCATCCCCCTTCTCTGGGGGACATCCTGGGCATAAAGGACGTTTTCTTCATGGAAGGGGGGGATTTTGCCCTCGAGGAAAACTGGGATGTTATCGCCGGCCCGCTGGAGAGCGTGATCGGCCAGATCGAAACGATGAGAAAGACCGAAGGCCAGGTCGCCGTGGCCGACATCCGGGCAAGGTTGAACAGGATATCCGCCATGATGGAAAAAATATCCGCCGAATGCCTCCGCAACGTCAGAGAGCGCCATGAAAAACTCAAAGGCAGGATCATGCGGCTCATCGAGGACGCCGCCGTGGACGAGGCGAGATTTTCCCAGGAGGCCGCGATCCTGGCGGACAAGAGCGACTTTTCCGAGGAGATGGAAAGGCTTCAAAGCCACATGAAACAGGTGGACCAGCTTTTGTCCGGCGCCGGGGACGCAGGGCGCAAGCTGGAGTTTTTCCTGCAGGAGATGAACCGCGAGGCCAATACGCTGGGTTCCAAGGCCGCTTCCCCGGAAATCACGGCCGACGTGGTGGAAATCAAAAGCGAAATGGAAAAGATCCGCGAACAGGCGCAGAACCTGGAATGACCACCGGCTACAGGGAAAACAAAAGGGGTATCCTTTTCACGCTAAGCGCCCCTTCCGGCGCGGGCAAGACCACCGCCGCCAACCTGCTTCTGGAAAAAGCCGAGGGGCTGCGCCGCTCCATATCCCACACCACCAGGGCCAAAAGGGTGGGCGAGACCGACGGGGTGGACTATCATTTCGTCGGCCGTGAGCGGTTCGAAGAGATGGTCCGCCATGGCGATTTCATAGAATGGGCCGAGGTCCACGGCAACCTTTACGGGACATCGTTCGCCAACGTCGAGGAGACGGTCTCGCGGCTGCATAGCGACCTGCTGCTTGTGATAGACGTGCAGGGAGCCCGTGCCTTGAGGGAAAGGGGGGTGAACTGCCGGCTGATATTCCTGCTCCCCCCTTCAATGGAGGAGCTTCGGCGGCGGATTGAAACGCGGGGGACAGACACGGCGGAGTCGCTCGCCACAAGACTTGAAAATGCAAAGGCCGAAATGGCGGCCATGGAGGAGTTCGATTACGTGGTGGTTAATGACAACATAGACCAGGCCGTGGCCCAGCTTATGGCGATAATCACGGCCGAAAGGCTTAAGACTGAAAACAGGGGACTTAGGCCTAATAAGTCCGTATTGTCGAAAGGAGACAGCAAATGAATATGAAGTTGGCGAAAATACTCCGGTTCACCGGCGCGGTGTTGATCCTCGTCTTCGCGTCGCTGGGGGTCAAGGATGTGCTGCGCCGCGTGATGCCGATTCCTCAGCCGGGGCCGAGGCCGCCGGTGATGGACAAGGACACCTCGCCGTTTTACCTGGCGGAAGGGGCCATAGGCCACCAGTTGGACGGCTCGTATGTTTTTACGGACAAGGACGGGGCCAGCTTTGATATCGCCTCGTGGTATGACAAGCCGATGGTGGTGTCCTATGTGTTCACAAGCTGCACAGAGGTGTGCCCGATGGTGACCGCCAGCCTTGCGAAGATAGTCCGGGAGAACAAGGAGAGGTTCGGCAAGGATTTCCGGATAGTCACCATAGGCTTTGAGACGGAAAAGGACACGCCCAAGGCCATGGCCAAGTTCGCCGCCACGCATAACATAGACTCCGCCGACTGGAAATTCCTGAGCGGCTCGAAGGAGACCGTGGCGGCCCTGGCAAAAAAGCTGGGAGTGACCTACAAGTTCGAGCCGGGCAAAGGCTGGCTGCATTACATCGGGGTGACTATGGTGGCGCCGGGAGGAAAAGTGGCCGCCCAGCTTTTCGGGCCGGACTATTCCAACGAGCAGTTTTTCGATAAACTGGCCGCCGCCACCGGCAGGCCGCAAACGGATCAGGCCGCCAAAAGGTGAATATATTTGGCGCATTATCACGCCGGGCAAGTGTTATACAATCAATGTTAATCAAATGACCGGCTGTTTTGGAGGTTGAACATGTTGCTGTATATCGTTGAGTCGGCGGTTCCGCTGTTGGTGGGACTGCTTGTATGGGCCATTGTGGTGGCCTACCGCAAAGATGGCGGAAAGCACAGGAAAGTGGCCATGATGCACGCCATCGCCACATGGCTGTCCACCGTGATAGTGGTGACGCTTGTGCGGGCCGGATTCAGGATGGGTGAGCACGCCCCGGCCTGGATACAGGACCTGCACTGGAACATAATCATGTGGATTCCGCCGCTTCTGCTAATGCTGGCCCTTTCCGGACTCAGCAGGAAGAAGAACATCCATCTTCCCATCGCCGCCATCTATGTGGTGGTGTGGCTTGCCGCCCTCACCACGGGGGGGATGATGTTCTCCATGCACAAGGGATGGCTGTAAACGGAGGCTAATCCGAAAGGATTTTCTTTTTCCCCACAGGCCTGTCGGTGAAAACGGAGGAGCCCCCTTCTTCCTTATAGGTGTAGAAGACGGTCTTTTTGGCTCGAGCGGAAGAGGGCTCCAGCCGGGCCACGGTCACGGGCTCTTCCACCGCCCCGATCCTGCCTGCCAGGCGTGAATAGGCGTAATTGACCCTGTTGACGTAATCTATGGTCTCCTGGTATGGCGGGACGCCCCTGAATTTCTTCACAGCGTCCGGCCCGGCATTGTACGCCGCCAGCGCAAGCCGCTGGTTGCCGCCGAACTCGTTTAACATCAGCCGAAGATACCTGGCGCCGCCGTTGATGTTGTCCGCCGGATCGAAGGCGTTGGAGACGTTCATGTCCCGCGCGGTCTGCGGCATAAGCTGCATCAGCCCACGGGCGCCCTTGCGGGACACCGCATAGGGGTTGAAACCCGATTCCACCTTGATCACCGATTTTATCAGCCGGATGTCCAGGTTGTACCTTGCGGCGGCGGAGGCGATGATCGAATCATAACTGCTGGGGAATATCAAACGGCCGGAGGAGGAACCGTAATACCCCCGGCTCCGCGCCCCGGAGCGCTGGCCTTGAAAGTCGTATTTTTTAAGTACGGTGAAGTTAAGCTTGTTCTCCGGCAGATGGTCAGTAAAAAAAATGACGCCCCTGGAGTCCCGCAACATATACACTTCCGCCATGGCGGCGGGGACCGTCAAAAACAAGACGGCCATGAGAACCGCAAAAATAAAGGATCGCGCCATTTGAACCATTTGAAAACCCACCATAAACGTCGTCTAATTATAATATGAGTCAAAACTTACGACAAATAAGAACTGAGGTGGAAATTAAGCAAGTTGTGTGCCATGCGGTTTGGAGAATGGGAGCGCGGGCATCTTGCCAGATATCCTTTTCTTCCGCTTCCCCGTGGCCGCTGACCACGGATTCCTAAAGCGAGGAACCGGAGAAGATATTTCTTTTCATGGAACCGCATGTTAGATTTCCGGCATGGAAAACAATCCCCACAAAATCTTCTGGCATGATCGTGGTTACCTTCCGCATTTCGAGGGGGGCGAAATCCCGCAGACCGTCACTTTCAGGCTTTATGGCTCGCTGCCAAAAGAACTTTTATTGAAATGGAAGAGCGATCTGGCCAATGAACCGGAACTGAAAAGAAACGAAGAATTTCGGAACAGGGTTGAAGATTATTTGGACAATGGAGTTGGCGCGCGATGGCTGGCGGACAGGCGTGTCGCCGGTATGGTGGCGCAGGCGTTGGCGAAATTCGATGGCGAACGGTATTTGCTGCATGCGTGGGTTGTCATGCCCAATCATGTCCATGCGCTTTTTTCTCCATGCGCTGGCCACACCATTTCCTCGATATTGCAAAGCTGGAAATCCTTCACCGCCAAGGAAGCGAAAAAAGCGCTTGGGCTGGAGGGCAAATTCTGGCAACCGGAGTATTTCGACAGAGCCATCCGGAACGAACGGCATTTTGCCCTTGCTTGCGAATATATCGAAATGAATCCTGTAAAAGCAGATCTGGTGAACAAACCTTGCGAATGGCCATGGAGCAGCGCTTCCGCGTGAAGCGCTTTTCCCCCTGGGAGCGCGGGCGTCCCGCCCGCATCTTCCTGACGCCGCTTCGAAGGCGGAGTCAGGAAGAAATAAACTGAATTTTCAGTAAAAAGCACCCTTTGAATTATCGCGTGTTCTTTTCAAGGTAATGGAGCCTTCGAGGCTCCATTACCTTGTTGCGGGCAAGATGCCCGCGCTCCCTTAAGGAGGAAGAGGCTAACTCTTCGAGCTTACCCCCCCATCAAGCAAAACAATTAATGCCAGAAAGTGTCCTAAACTTAGTTGAAACGAAGGTATGACCTCACCTGCTACCATGTTTTTGAACGAAAACAACGGAAAGCAAGGAGGTCACATGAAAAGAGTAAACGGTAACGGGAAAACTGGCAAGGGAAGAATGGATT
>JACRLM010000050.1 GCA_016235255.1 Nitrospinota bacterium
AAATTCTACAGATTCTGAGCCTCACAATGTTCGAGAAAACCCCGTTGGATCAACTGCTTGCGGAAACTGTCATAAACGGATTTCAGCCGGTTTCAGACAATCAGCTGTTTTTGTTCGACTAACGTTGGGACACTAGTGATTAAAACCGTGAAAATATAAATGGGCAGGATAATTTGCGGATTCTTTGGCGGCGATGGTCCCCTTTTTGCGCTCGGCGGGGTGTTTGACCCGGAGGCGCCACCCCGCCGTCCTGATCCGCTCACGAAGAATCCGGGGTGACCGCCCTGGCGGGCTACAACACCCCGGATAGCTATTGGTGTGTCATACCGGAAACCGCGAAAGCGGCTATCCGGGATCAAGGTCTTTGCCTCACTCTCCCCGCTTGACCCGCCACTCCAGGATGTAGCAGTAAATCGCCGGCAGCACGATGAGCGCCAGGAACGATACGCTGATTATCCCCCCCACCATCGGCGCGGCGATGCGTTTCATCACCTCCGCGCCGGTCCCTTCGCCGAACATTATCGGCGCCAGGCCGCCCAATATCGCCGCGGAGGTCATCATCTTGGGCCGTATGCGCTCGGACACCCCTTCCAGCGCCGCCGCCCGCGCGTCCGCCACGCTTTTCCACGTCCCTTCGCGCTTCCTGCGCTCCACGGAGTGGTCTATGAAAATAAGCATCAGCACCCCTATCTCCGCCGCCACACCGGCAAGGGATATGAAGCCCACGCCAACCGCAACGCTCATGTTGTAGCCGAGCATCCATATGAAGAACAGCCCCCCAACCGCCGACAGCGGCACGGTGAGCATCACAAGCAGGCTTTCGGTGACGTTGCGGAAATTGAGGAACAAAAGGACGAAGATTATCGCCAGCGTCACCGGCGCCACGACTTTGAGCCGCTCCTTGGCCCGTTCCATGTACTCATACTGCCCGCTCCATGTCATGGAGACCTTTTCCGGCAATTTCACCGATTTCTCCACCGCCGCCTTCGCCCTTTCCACATACGCGGCCACGTCCGACCCTGTGATGTCCACATATATCCAGGCGTTGGGGCGGGCGTTTTCCGTCCTTATCTCCGGCGGGCCGGCGGAAAGCTTTATGTCCGCCACCTGCGATATGGGTATCTGCTGGCCGCCGGGTGTGGCGATGAGCACGCGCCCCAGGCTCTCCACGTCGTCGCGCAATTCCCGCCCGTACCGCACGTTCACCGGGTAGCGCTCCAGCCCCTCCACGGTGTTCGTCACGTTCATTCCGCCGATGGCGCTCAATATCACGTCCTGCACGTCCCCCGTGTTCAGGCCATAGCGCGCGGCCCGCCGCCGGTCTATCTCAAAATCAAGGAACTTGCCGGCCGCCACCCTTTCGGCGAACACGCTGCGGGTCCCTTCCAGCCCCCGCAAAGTCTCCTCGATCTGCCTGGCCACCTTCTCAAGCGCATACAGGTCCGGCCCGGCCACCTTTATCCCCACGGGGGTCTTTATGCCGGTGGAGAGCATGTCCACACGGGTCTTTATCGGCATGGTCCAGGCGTTTGCCATGCCGGGGAATTTTATCGCCTCGTCCATCTCGGTCATGAGCGACTCCATGGTCACCCCATGCCGCCACTGTTCGCGTGGTTTTAGTTTCACTATGGTCTCCGCCATGCTCAACGGGGCCGGGTCCGTCGCTGTCTCGGCGCGTCCCGCCTTGCCGAACACCCGCTCCACCTCCGGGAACGTCTTTATGATCCTGTCGGTCTGCTGGAGTATTTCCCGCGCCTTGGTGATGGAGATGTTGGGCATGGTGGTGGGCATGTAAAGTATGTCCCCCTCGTCCAGCGGCGGCATGAATTCACCGCCGATCCGCTTTAGCGGGATGATGGACAGCATCACAAGCCCCGCCGCAAGCCCGATCACAAGTCCCTTATGGTCAAGAGACCACGCCACTATGGGGCGCACGGCGTTTATCAGCCATCTGTTCAGCGGATTCTGTTTTTCCGGCACTATATCGCCCCGCACAAGGTATATCATCAGCGCCGGGGCCAGCGTTATCGCAAGGAAGGCGGAGGCGGCCATCGCAAAGGTCTTCGTGAACGCCAGCGGCTTGAAAAGCCTCCCCTCCTGCGCTTCCAGCGTAAAAACGGGGATGAACGACAGCGTTATTATCAATAGCGAGAAGAATAGCGCGGGCCCCACCTCCTTGGCCGCGTCCAACAATATTTCGGTCCTCGGTTTCTTCCCCTCGTCCCGCTCCAGGTGCTTATGCGCGTTCTCTATCATCACCACCGAGGCGTCTATCATGGCCCCGATGGCGATTGCTATCCCGCCCAGCGACATTATGTTGGCGTTGATGCCCAGCCAGTTCATCACCATCAGCGATATGAGGATGCCGAGCGGCAGCGTTATTATCGCCACGAACGCCGAGCGCAGGTGCATCAGGAACACCACGCACACCAGCGCCACCACCACGCTTTCCTCGATGAGCTTTTCCTTCAAAAACGCCACCGCCCGCAGGATCAGCGAGGAGCGGTCGTATGCCTCCACTATCTCCACCCCGGCCGGAAGCGACGATTTCAGGCTTGCCAGCTTCTTTTTCACACCGTCGATGGTGGACAGCGCGTTCTCGCCGAACCTCATCACGATGACCCCGCCGACTGCCTCCCCCTGCCCGTCCAGCTCCGTCACGCCGCGGCGTATCTCCGGCCCGATCACAACGTCGGCCACGTCCTTTAGCAATATGGGGGTCCCGCTCTCCCCCACGTCTATGGTCACATTGCGCAGGTCCTCGGCGTTCTTGATATAGCCGAAGCCGCGCACCATGTATTCCGTCTCGGCCATCTCTATGACGCTACCGCCAACATCGCGGTTGCTCATCCTGATGGCGTCCATGATGCGCGAGAGGGAAATTTTGTATGCCTGCAGCCGCGACGGGTCTATCTGGACCTGGTATTGCTTTACGAAACCTCCCACCGAGGCCACTTCGGACACACCGGCAACGGTGCGAAGCTCGTATCGTAAAAACCAGTCCTGGATGGCTCGAAGCTGGGAAAGGTCGCGCTTGCCGGTCTTGTCCACAAGGGCGTATTCATACACCCAGCCGACCCCGGTGGCGTCCGGCCCAAGCGTCGGGCTCACCCCTTCCGGGAGTTTTTTGGCCACCGTGTTAAGGTATTCGAGCACGCGGCTTCTGGCCCAGTATATGTCCGTGCCGTCCTCGAATATAACGTACACCATGCTCGCGCCGAAAAACGAATAGCCCCGCACGGTCTTGGCGCCCGGCGCGGACAGCATCACGGTGCTCAAAGGATAGGTCACCTGGTCCTCCACCACCTGGGGCGACTGCTCCGGAAACTCGGTGTAGATGATCACCTGTGTGTCCGAAAGGTCGGGTATGGCGTCCAGGGGAATATGGCGCGCCGCGTAATACCCGCCGCCCGCCAGCAATACCGCCGCCAGGATCACCAGGAATCCGTTGCGGCCCGAAGCCTCGATTATGGCCTTTAGCATGGCAGCCTCGTTTTATCCTTTTTCTCCCCCTTTGCAAGGGGGAGTGGCTCCGGAGGAGCCGAGGGGGTGATGAGCAAAGCAATACGTTTGGACGCCGTTTACCACCCCGGCGGCTGGCGCCGCCACCCCTCCTTGAAAAAGGAGGGGAAAGGGAACCATGCCCGGGCGGCCATGGGAAAGCGGAATGGCATGGCGAGCCTGACCAACCAAGTCATCACCGAAATTATTCATGTTTCTCATGGCTTCACTTGGGCGAATCGCTATTTTTTGAATGGTCCATACCCTCATGGGTGGAATGGTCCATTCCTTCGTGGTTTGTGTGATCTGTCCCTTCAGGTTTGGAGTGGTCCATCCCTTCGTGGCCGGAATGGTCCTTTTTCCCGGCGTCATCCTCGTCCTCGTATTTTGGGATCATTTCCATGCCCATGGGGGATTTTCCCGGCTTGTCGCTTTTGAAATCGGCCAGCATCGGGTCGTACCAGTAAAGGATTTTGCGCTCCTTCTCCGGCTGGGCCTCTCCCGTGGCGGCGGAGCCATGCTTGTGAGGCGCGGATTGAGCCTTCTGCGGTTCCGCGGCCGGCCGGCTTACCGCTTCATGCGCCTTATGATCCGGGACCGGAGCCGGTTGCGTCATCCCCTCGTGGCCAGCGTGGCCGGGCGCGGCGTTTCCACCCATCTTTCCCGCCGCTTCACGCAGTTTGGACTCCGAATCTATCAGGAACTGGGCCGACACCACCACCTTCTCCCCTTCGGCAAGCCCGGAGATGATTTGCGTCATCCCGTCCCCCGCCATCCCCGCCCTCACCTCGCGCGGCTCAAACTTCCCTTCTCCTTTGTCCAGGAACACCATGTCCCGCACGCCGGTCTTTAGCACCGCCTCGGCAGGCACGGCCAGCGCGTCACGCGCCACCCCGGCGTCTATCATCACAGAGCCGTACATGTCCGGCTTGATCTCCCCTTTCGGATTGGAGAACTCCACCCGCGCCTTCACCGAGCGGGTCTTGGGGTCCAAAAACGGGAAAACGTAGCTTATCTTCCCGGTAAACTCCCTGCCGGGGAATGCCGTGAGGCTCAGCACAGCCTTCTGCCCCACCTTCACATAAGACATTTCATATTCGAATATGTCCGCGTTCACCCACACCGTGGACAGGTCGGCAATTTCGTACAGGATGGTGTTCGGCTCCACGAACATCCCCTGGATGACCTCCTTTTTAGTGATAACTCCGCTCACCGGCGAGTGTATGTGCAGCGTTTTTTTCACTTTGCGGTCCGCTGAAAGCTCGGCGATCTGGTGGGCGGGAACGTCCAGCAGTTGAAGCCGCCGCAGGGCCGATTCGTAAAGCTGTTCGCCCCCTTCGGCCACGGTCTTGTCCGCGCCCCCTTCCTTTAACGTGTTACGGTATTTTAGCGCCAGCAGGAACTCCTCCTGCGCCGTCACCAGGTCCGGGCTGTACAGTTCCAGCAATATCCCGTCCCTGCTCACCCATTGGCCGGTGGTGTTAAAATAAAGTTTTTCTATCCAGCCGGACACTTTGCCCTGGATTTTGGCGAGCCTGGTCTCGTCATACGTCACAACACCGGCGGCGCGGATGATCTTGGCGATGTCCATACGTTTGACATCGGCGGTCCGCACGCCGATGGTCTGGACCACGGCGGGGTCTATTTTTACAATCCCCTCCCCTCCCCCGTCGTCCTCATACTTGGGTATCAGGTCCATCCCCATGGGGGACTTGCCAGGCTTGCCGGACTTGAAATCCGCCAGCATCGGATCGTACCAGTAAAGTATCTTGCGCTCCTTTTTGGGCGTGGCCTGTCCGGCCGTGGCGGGCGCTTCGCTCTTTTTCGATCCGGTGAAAATGCCGGCTATCGGGCCGCGCAAGAAATAGCCGAGCCCGATGACCAGGCTTAAAATGATGGTGTAAACGAACTTCATGTTCTGGCGGCGGGACGCTTTCCCCGCGCCTTCCGTGTCCGGCGTATTGTCACTCATTTTTTCCTCCGGCGGTGGTTGCGGCCCCGGTCATCGCCTCCGCGTCCGCGCACAGGGAACGAAGCCTCATCACCGCCTCCTCAAGCTCAAGTTCGTATTCGAGCAGCATCCTCTCGTTCTCCAAAAGGGTCAGAAATTCCACCTTGTCCTGCTGGTATGCGGCCATGGCGCTCTGGAATGCCTGGGTGGCCTGGGGGAGTATGGCCGTCCTGAAAAGTTTTATCACGTCCGCCTCTTTTTTCGCGCTCAAGGCCGATTTCATAAGCTCCGCCCTTAGCCGCTTTTCCATGTCGTTCTTCCTGTCGAGCGCCTCCTCCACTCCAAGCTGCGCGCCGGCGATATATTTGTCCTGCTTTATCGAGCTCCACAAAGGCACGCTGATGGACGCTTTCACCGAGAACAGGTCCGGCCGTTCCATGGGGCTGTCCTCCCGCTGGGCGTATTCGGCCATGAAAGACATGTCCAGCCCTTTTTCGGCCTTTTCTTTTTCCAGCATGCTCCGGGCTCGATCAACGTTGACGCCGGCAAGTTTTAACAGCGGCGAGTTTTGCGAGGCGGCAACCCAGGACTTTTCGAAATCCAAAGCTTCCGGCGCGGTGAGGAGCTCCGGCGGAACTGCGAAATCCGCCGCTTCATCCCTCCCCAGCAGACGGTTTATCATCACCTTGGCAAGCCCCGCCTGCTCCGCCAGTATAAGCCTCTTCTCCGAAAGCCTCGTCCGCTCCACCTGGGCCTTGATCACGTCTGTCTGCAATCCTTTTCCCGCGGAGTATTTGGCGTTGGCGACAAGGACGAACTCCTCGAGGATCACGTCCGTCTCCTTTAGCGTCCCCAGCGCTTTGTGCGCGTATGCCAGTTCGTAAACGCTTTTTTTAAGCTCCGCCACAAGCTCCGCCGTCATCACGCCGGCGTCCACCTCGGCCATCTTTTCCTCGGCGCGCGCCAGGTTCCGCGCGGAAAGCCTTTTGCCGTAGCTTGGGATGTTCTGTGTGACGCCGATGGTCTTGCGGGTCATCTCTTCCCGGTCGAGCGCAAAGCCGTCCACCGGCGCGTCCATCAGGCCAAGCTCGATCATCGGATCGTCCCAGGCCATTTTCGCTCCGGCGGCGGCCCCAATGGACTTTGCAAGCTTTCGCCGGGCGGCCAGATCGGGATATTTTTCCTTAAGCTCGGTTATAAGAGGAGCCCACGCGGCCTCCTGCGCCAGCGATGGCGAGGGGACAAAAAACAGGGCGGCCATGGCGGCGATAAGGGGCGCGAACGGGACACTCTTTATATTCATCATGCTGAATATACACCCCGTCCACCGGTTTTGTTCCAGGGATTTTGAGGAAGGATGATTATTAACGAGGATTATTGACAATTAAATACCGGCAATCGCCGGGCTTATGCATCCCGCCCCCCTATTGCCCTTCCATCCCCCGCTTGAATCCGATCTTTGGGCGGGCCGGGAGGGCTGGATTCATCAATTGGCGTATTGCGTCGAATACCACTTTGAATTGCGCGTCGTATTTCTTTTCAAGGTTGGCAAGTTTCCGGTCCAAATCAGCGTTAGAAGCCAGAATCTGCCGTAATCTAACAAAGGCGCGCATGATCTCTATATTCACATACGCCGCCTTCTTGCTTTTCAGGACGCTCGACAGCATCGCCACTCCCTGTTCCGTAAAAGCCCTTGGCGGCTTCCTGGTTCCGCCCCAACTTGATCTTCCAAAATGGAATTTCAAGTCATCGAATTCTTCCAAGGTAAGCTGAATCATGAAATCGGCGGGAAAACGGTCAAGATTGCGGCTGACCGCCTTGTTCAGGTTTCCTGTAGTGACGCCGTAAAGCTCGGCAAGGTCCTTGTCGAGGATGGCTTTATGGCCCCGAACAATCAATATCGACTGGTCTATCCTCTCCGAAGGCAGGAAAGATATTTTATTATCCGCCATTCCCAAGTTCCTTCAAATCACCGGCCTTCATTTCCCGGGTTTGTGGCCGCAAATTGCCGCCACCTCCGCCTTTTCAATTAATGCTCCCGCTTGTCCTGATAAAAATCGGCGAAGTATTTGGCGATCTGGGCGGGGGTCTTCCCTTCGGCGGTCATCTGCTTTGAAAGGACCCCTTCGCGCATGCACACCCCGCATTTGGCGGCGTGCCCGTCCACATAGCAGGTGAGCAGGCTTTTGTGCTTGAAGTCCGGATTTATGGAGCAATAGCAGTAGCAGAACATCTTGTCGAGCGCCTCCGGGAATTCCTTGGCGGCGCGGTATGCGCTTTCAACGTATGGATCCCCGGAAAAAAGGGCCGGATCCATGGTTGGCCGTTTCTCCTGCCGTTCCTTGGCCGCCAGCAGGTTGGCCTGGATGGTCCGCGCAGCGTCCTCCCGGGACTGGGCGGCGGAATACCCCGCGGCGAAGGCTATCGTGAAAACGACAACTGCGGCAAACCGTCTTTTCATGACTTTCCCGCGCCGTATTTTACCAGTGTTTCAAAAGGGAGCTGGCCTATCACCACGTCATAATATCCGTTCCCGGTCTGGATCACGGCGATGTCCTCATCCCCCGCGCGGCGCTTCCACAGTCCGGGGACCATCTGCACCGTCCCCAACTGCCGGGTGATACGCCCGTCCGGGTCTTTCACGGAAAAGCGCGACACGATTTTCCCTTCGGTCTGGATCACGGCGTGCGCCGCCTTAATCCCCCTTATTTCGCAAACTTCACCCGCCACAAACTTCCCCGGCATAGGCTCCACAGGTTTTAGCTCCATCCCCATCCCGCTCATCGTCTTTTCCATAAGGGCCATCTGGGTGGCGCAGGTGAAGCCCTTGTGATGGCCCCCCTTGACGCACTTGGTGTGCTCCCCCAAAAGGTCGTCAAAGTTGAGCGCGGGGGCCGGGGCCGGGCTTATCATCACCACGGCGATCAATAGCGCCGCCGCGGCCATGACGGGCCATACGACCGGCCATGCGAAGCCTTTTTTCCGCCCGGCAATCCGCTCATTCCGGATTTTGTCCATTACTTTTCCTTTCACTATGTTGGCGTCAAACGGAACCGGGGCCGCGAAGCGTTGCTTTACCTGCCGCGCCACGGAAAGCTCCTCCCGGCACGACGGGCACCCCGCCAAATGCGCCGTCACCGGCTCCGTCACGGAACCGTCAACGCTTTCCCAGATCAGTTCTTTTACCTGTCCGCAGTCCATATTATCACCTTGCCATATTTACACGGCCGGGGACGCAAAAGTTCCCTCGTTTCACGCTCCCAATTCCCCGGCGTTCTTCAGCCATAGTTCCTTTAGCGCCTCCCGCGCCCGGCTTATCCTGCTTTTCACCGTGCCGGATGGAATCTCCATGGCCTGCGCGATCTGCTCGTATGAAAGGCCGTTGACCTCCCTTGCCACAAGTATGGCCCGCATGTCCGGCGGCAGGGCGTTGAGCATGACTCCAAGCCAGTCCCCTTCGTAATCGCCGGGCCGGTCCGCCCCTTCGTCGGCCAGCCGCTCCATCAAGGCCGCGTCGAACGGGACAACTTCCCTGCGCCCGCGCAAATTGTTGAGGAATGTGTTCTTCATGATGGTGAAAAGCCAAGCCCCGGCGCTCTGGGCCGGGTCGAACCTGTCCGCGTGGCGGTATGCCTTCAGGAATGTTTCCTGTATCAGGTCCTCGGCGTCTTCTTTGGACCCGGTCAGCCGCCACGCCGAGGCGAGCATCTGCCCGAAAAGAGGCTCAAAATGGCGGCGGAACTTTTCGTCAGCGTGGTCTGCCATCGGACATCAGCTTTAACGCTATTACCTGTTTTTAATGGCGTTGTTCAACGCCTGTTGCGCATCGGCGAGCATTTCCAATATCTTCGGCTCGCATCGCTTTCCGCCGCACGAGCCGCTTCCGGCGCCGCTCTGCTTCTGCACATCGGCCAGGCCCTTGGCCCCGCCGGATATTATCTGCTTAAACCGGGCCTTCTTGATCCCCTTGCACTGGCAGACGGCCTTTAGCCCTTCTATTATTTCGTTTCGTTCCCGCATGGCCCTATTACGCCTTTAATCCTTTAATCCAAGTTCTTTTAGCTGGGCGTCCACGGCGTTTTTCGTTATCGGCTTCACCAGATAGCCTTCGCATCCTTCCCGGAAGGAACTGAGCACGCTTTTGGAGTCTTCCTTGGCGGAGATTATTATCACCTTGGCCCTTTTTTCCCCGAATATGCCGCGCTGTTCCTCGTATGCGCGCAGGGCCTTTAATGTCTCATGCCCGTCCATGCCAGGCATCATCAGGTCCAGGCACACCAGGTCATACGGGCTGTTCTCCTCCCACGCCATGCGGAACGCTTCCATCGCCTCGATGCCGTTCACCGCCATGTCGCATGCTCCGGTGTCGCACAGCAGTTTGCGCATCATTATGCGCCCGATGCGCCCGAACAGCTCGTCGTCAACAATCAGGGTCTTCATTTTCATAGCTCCAATTCCCGGCGCACAAAGTCCATAAGCTCCCCCAAAAGCCCCTCGGAGAAATCAAAACGCGCCCCTGCGGCGGCGAAAAGGTCCTTGGGCGGCCGGGACCCTCCCAGCTTGAGCGCCGCAAGGTATCCGTCCACGGCGGCGGCCTTGTCTTCCTTGAACCGTTTATATATCTGCAACGCCCCAAGCTGGGCGATTGCGTATTCGATGTAATAGAATGGCAACTCGAAAATGTGGAGCTGGCGGTGCCATTGATATTCCCTGGCCCCCTTTGGGGCGCCAGACCAGTCCACCCCGGCCGAAAACCTCTCCGAAAGCTCCAGCCACGTTTTCATCCGCTCGCCGGGAGTATGCCCCGGATGTGTGTATATCCACTGCTGGAAAGCGTCCACCTGCGCCACCCATGGGAATAGGGACGCGATGTCCTCCAGCCGTTCGCGTTTGGCCCGGTCCATCTCCTCTTTGGACGAATAGAACGGCGTCAGGCTGTCCACCCCGGCAAGTTCCACGCTCATGGAGGCCACCTCGGAAAACTCCATGCCAGCGTGACGGTTCCAGACGAATTCCTGGTCCCTGCCCATCAGTGTGTGGAACGAGTGCCCCCCTTCGTGCAGCAGGGTGTTCACATCGTCCTGCAGGCCGACGGCGTTTGTGAATATGAAAGGTATCCGCGCCTCCTCCAGCGATGCCTGATAGCCTCCCGGCGCCTTACCCTTGCGGCTGTCCAGGTCCATCGAAAAGCCGATGGAGCCGAACATTTCGCCAAGCCTCGGGTCCATGTTGTCAAACACCCGCTTCACGCCTCCGAAAAGCTCTTCGGTCTGCGCGAACGGTTTTAACGGAGGGCGGCCCAGCGGATCGCACGCCGTGTCCCATGGGCAAAGTTTATCAAGCCCCATCTCCTTTTTCCTGCGCTCCATGATCTTGCGCGCGAGCGGGACGGCGGTCTTTTCTATCGCGCCATGGAATGTGACGCAATCATGCGGCGTATAGTCCCTAAGCTTGGCCTTGAAACAATACTCCCGGTATGTGGGCAGGCCGAGGTTTGCGGCGAATTGCGCCCGGTGCTGGAGCATCTCGTCAAATATGTTTTCCAGCTTTTCCTTTTCGGCCAGCCGCCGCTCGGCCGTGGCGCAAAACGCCCTTTCCCGCAGCCCCCTGTCCTGCTCCCGCAAAAGCGCCCCCATCTGGGGCAACGTGCGCTCCTCCCCGTCGAAATTGACGGTCATCCCTCCGATAAGCTCCTGGTAGCTTTGCGAAAGCTCGGACAATTTCACCTGGATGGGTATGTTGCGCTCGTCGAAAAGCTCCACGGAAACGCGGATGCCCCTGTCCATCTGGCCGCACTCGGCCTTGTCCAGCGGGAACTGGTCCGCAAACTTGCCATAGCGCCGGTTGAGCTTGTCCTCCCACTCGGCCATTTTCGGCTCCAGCTCGCGCACACAGTAAAGGTACGCCTCTTTTTTCGCTGGGTCATCCGTGTGGCATGTCATGGCGATATAACGCCGGGTGACGAATTCGTCCGCGACGCTTTTAAGCTCCGAATAGCTGGAGAGCCATTGGCGGAACGATCCCTCGGAGGCCGCTTCGGCCGTGGAGAGCCTGGCGTAATACGGCTCCAGGTCGTCCCATGCGTGTATGGCCAGGGATCCGTCCACAAAACGCCTTGGGAAAGGAGCCAGCCAGGACGCCTGCCCGGCGGTTGTCTCAACGTTCATTTAAGTCCGATTTTCCCGTTTGCCTTAAACCCGCTCTTGACGCGTCAAATATAAAAGAATACCATTTTTTCCTTTTAGGCATGACAATTTAGTTGGGACGGAAATGATGGCTTCAATCAAAAGGGCTTTGATCAGCGTTTCGGACAAGAGCGGCCTTGAGGACCTTGCGCGCGGGCTCGCCAAATTCGGGGTGGAGATACTTTCCACCGGCGGCACTTTCAAGGCGATCTGCGCCACTGGCGCCAAAGCGCGCGAAGTGAGCGATTTCACAGGCTTCCCGGAGTGCCTTGACGGGCGCGTGAAAACCCTCCATCCCAAGATCCACGGCGGCCTCCTCGGCAGGCGAGACCTGGAGAGCCACAAAAAACAGATGGCCGACCTGGGCATCGAGCCTATAGACATGGTTGTCGTCAACCTGTACCCGTTCGAGAAGACCATCGCAAAGGAAGGCGTTTCTCTCGAAGAGACCATCGAGAACATAGACATCGGCGGGCCGGCAATGATCCGTTCGGCGGCGAAGAACTTTGACTCGGTGACGGTGGTGGTGGACCCGGCGGACTATCCGGCGATACTCGCGGAGATGGAGGCGAACAAAGGGGCGCTGACAAGGGAGACGCGCTTCAAACTGGCCACAAAGGCCTATGGCCACACCGCCTGGTATGACGGCAGGATAAACGCGCACCTTTCCAAAATCGCCGGGACGGACGAAAAGTTCCCGGAACGCAAGATCACCCTGCTGGAAAAGACGCTCCCCATGCGCTACGGCGAGAATCCGCACCAGAGCGCCGCGTTCTACCGCAACGTGACCGCCGCAAAAGGGGGATACGCCGACGCAATCCAGCGCCACGGCAAGGAGCTTTCGTTCAACAATATCGTGGACCTGGCGGCGGCCTACGAGCTGGCCTGCGAATTTTCCGAACCGGCCGTGGCGATAATAAAGCACACAAACCCCTGCGGCGTAGCGCGTAACGCCTCGCTGGTACAGGCGTATATCACCGCCCGGGAGTGCGACCCTGTGTCCGCCTTCGGCGGCGTCATCGCGATCAACAGGACGGTGGACAAGGCGACGGCGGACGAAATCGCAAAACTGTTCGCCGAAGTGGTGATCGCGCCGGGATATGAGCCGGAGGCGATGGCGGCGCTAAAGGAGAAAAAGAACGTGCGGCTGATGGAAATGCCGCTTCTGAAACCGTCCGAGGAAGTGGATTACAAGTTCGTGCGCGGAGGGGCGCTGATCCAGGACGCGGACTCCATCACATATGACGATACAATGTTGAAGGTGGTCTCCAAGCGCCAGCCGACGCAGGCCGAGATGCGCGCGCTCAAATTCGCGTGGGTGGTGGCAAAGCACGTAAAGTCCAACGCCATCATTTACGCCGACGAGAACAGCGCCATAGGCGTCGGCGCGGGGCAGATGAGCCGGGTGGACAGCTCGCAGATAGCGGTCTCGAAGGCAAAGCGTCCCGTGAAAGACTCGGTGATGGCCTCCGACGCGTTCTTCCCCTTCCGCGACGGGATAGACGCCGCCGGAAAGGCCGGGATCACGGCGGTGATCCAGCCGGGTGGCTCTGTGCGGGACGATGAAGTGATCGGCGCGGCGGACGAATACGGCATGGCGATGGTGTTCACGGGGATCAGGCATTTCCGGCACTAAGGGCGGCAACCGGCTATAACAGGGCCGTGCGGCGCGGGGGCGCCCCCTTAATCTTATATTAACCGTCTCATAATAATATAGACATTATTATATATGTATCAAGCCGCGTATTTCGTCGTTTCGCCGTTGAAGTACGATATCACCAGGTCCGGTGATTTCTGGACACGCCGCATATGACTTATCACCGCGCCCTTGA
>JACRLM010000051.1 GCA_016235255.1 Nitrospinota bacterium
AAGCGGGTACACTCCGGGATCGGTTACTTGCCGCCGGAGGAGTTTGAAGCTATATTGCAGGATGAAGACAGGAAACAGGAACTCGGACAGGTCACACTAAAACTGGCGGATTAACTGTCCAGTTGACGGGGTGCAGTCCACAGGGCTGGGCCTGCCCTTGTGCAGTGAGATAATGGAAATCCATGGCGGATCGATCAGGGTGGAGTCCGTCCATGGCCAGGGGAGCGTGTTTTACCTGGATTTCCCGCTGTGCAGGATCGTTTCGGGGCCAGGTTGTCATAATACGGTTGGTTGATTCTGGCGGCTGTGGCGCGCAGGTCTGTCCGGCTCCCTTGCGCCAGGCCGTCCCATATTCAGCCCTCCCAACCGGTTGTCTTGAAATTAACCGCATAGTATATTCCCGGTAACAATTCAAACCGCATACCGGAATCCTAGGCCGAATGAAAGCGTTGCTTGGTGTGATCCATGCCCCCAAAGGCTTGCTGTATCTTTTGCGCGGGGTGAAAATCATATTTTCCGGATGGGACGTGGCCAAGTTCGCCATCGCCCCTGTCGCGCTCAACACGCTTGTGTTCGCGGCGTTCCTGATGTCGTTCAATTACTTCGCATACCACATATCCACCGCGATTTTTGACCAGTCGTCGAAGGAATGGTATTGGGCGGCGCTTTCGATGATAACCGGCGGGGCGCTGTTCTTTGTATCGGTCATCGTGGTGATCTTCGGATTCGCGGCGGCGGGGCTGATCATCGCCGCTCCGTTCAACGACATGCTGTCGGCGGCGGTGGAGCGCAAGCTCACCGGGCGTGTGCGGGAGCTTAAGATGCCGCTGTGGAATTATTACCTCCATGTGATGAAAAACGAATCGAAGAAAATGGCGGTCATCATATCATTGCAACTTATGCTGGCGTTGGTGAATCTGGTCCCGGGATTCGGCCAGCTCACCTTTGCCGTGTTAAGCCCACTGTTCATAACGTTTGTGATGGCGTTTGAGTTCACCGGATACACGCTGGACCGGCGGGCGTTCACGTTCCGGGACAAACGCATGTACCTTTTCTCGCGATTCGGGCTGGCGCTTGGGTTCGGCCTGGCGGCAGGCCTTACGATGGTGATTCCAATTGCAGGCTTTTTCCTGATGCCCGCCGCCACCGCAGGCGGGACGCTGCTTGTGATCGAAAACCCGCCGGAAGGGGATCGGTGACAATACCCTGCGTTCCCTCTCCCCTCTTGATATAATCAGATTTTATGCAACGGAGCGGCGCCGGCAATGGAGTTTGAAGGCAGGGAGAAGGTCAAGTTCTACTTTTCCTTTAGCGACCCGTACAGTTTTCTCATCACCCCGGCTGTTAAGGGGCTGACGTCAAACTATAAAGTGGAAGTGGAATACATCCCCATTTCAGGTTTCGACCGGGAGGGTGTATTCAGCGAAAACGAAACGGTCCGCCGGTATTACAAACGCGACGTTGAACGGTACTCCGCGAAGGCCGGGCGCAAGCTTTCATACGAAGCCAAATCGCAAAACTCCCTTCCCTCGTGCCGCGCCAGGTTTTTCGCCGACGAGACACTGATGGGAATCAAGTACATAAACCTGGTGTTCGGCCTGCGGTGGCTGATGGGGAAGGATATATCAACCCTTGACCATATCGCCGCAGGGGTAAAATTCATCGAACTGGATGAAGCGGGTTTGAAAGAAGCATTCACCACGGAAAAATACGCGGCGCAACAAAACAACTCCGAGGAAGACGCCGTGAAGGATGGTGTTATAGGGACTCCGTTCATAGTGTTCCGGGGCGAGGCTTTTTATGGCCCGGACAGGCTGGATGCGCTGGAGACCGTTTTGAAAAGCGATCCTTCTCTGATCGTGTACCACGACGCCGGTTACGCGGTGATCAAGCATGAGGAGTTTGCCGAAAAGATGAAAAACAAGGAGCCGCTCCTTGTGCTGGACGTGCGCATCCCGAAGGAATTCGCGGCGGGGCATATACCCGGCGCCAACTGCCTTCCCGCCAAGATCGTCCATCGCAACATAAACCGCCTCGACCGGGACTGGACGATTGTGCTGGTGGACGACGGCGGGGTGGACGCCAGCGAGACCGCGTTTCTTGTCGCCGGTGATGGCTTTAAAAAAATCAGCGTGCTTTCCGGCGGGATGAAGGATTGGAAGGGGGCCGTCGAGACTGGTCTTGCAAAGTGGCAGGACAAAATAAAGCCACTCAAATGAATTCAACAAAACGCGGCGGACACTTCATGTCGTTCACCGCAATCATCCTGCTTGCCTGCCTTGCCGCCCCCGCTTCCGGCCAGATGTACCGCTGGGTGGACGAAAAGGGGAACGTCAATTTCACCGACGACCAGTCCTCCATCCCCCCTTCGGCAAGGAAAAACAGCCAGACGCTTGATTACAACGTCCCCGGCGCCCCCTCAAAAAAAGATGATGAACCAACCGGGAACGGCGAGCAGTCCGGGAAAAAAACTTCGCCGCCGCAACTGGACATGGTGATGACCGCGCCGCTTATCCCCAGAGGGATGAGCTATACGGTGGAGACCGAGATCAACGGGGGCGAGAAAGTGAACATGCTCATAGACACCGGCGCAAGCTTCACCATAATCTCCGCGGAAACAGCGGCCAAAATCGGCCTGCCGCCGCTGGAGACAATGCCCAAAATGCCGGTGTCCACCGCCGGTGGCGCGTCGTGGATATACCTTGTGGAACTGGAAAAGGTGAAGGTGGGGGGGGCGGAGGCGCAATACGTGGAGGCGGGCATATCCACCAAGCTGGGAGACGGGATCGGCGGGCTTTTGGGGATGAGTTTTTTAGGCGAGTTCATCCACCAGATAGACGGCCCCGGGGGCAAGCTGATAATGAAACCTGCGCGGGGCGGGCAGATGTTCGGCGGGCATGACAAGGGGTGGTGGACCACAAAGTACACCCATTACGCTGAAAGCGTCCGCCGGTTCAGGTCTTTCGGCGACAAGTTGGCGGTGGGCGTCACAGCTGGCGAAGATCCGGAGATGAAAAAGGTGGCCGGATTCAAGCAGCAGGACATGAAAAAAATAGAGGACTATTACATGGGCCTGTTTTCAAACCTGGAGAGGCGCGCGTCCGCCGCCGGTGTGCCAAGGGACTGGCGGGTGTATCCATAGCGCACCGTCCGCCGCATCAAAACGAAACATGGGGCATCTGTTTTCTTTTGTTTTAAATATTCCATAACCGTATATAATATGGGGCAATACGCGGGAACCCTCGCGTAATTCATTAAGATGGGCCACTGAAGCCAATAGATGCAAAACCGTTCGCAATTGTCAAAAAGCGTCTGAACGCCTAAAGCGGAACCTGGCGCGGAAACGAGCTTTTGGAGGCAAATGGATAAGTGAATAGAAAAATCGCCATCGGCGCCGCTGTTTTCGCAATGTCCTTTGGCGTTGCTTTTGCTGACACTTACGACGAATTGAGCGGATTGATCAACGGCGCCCTCAAGGAGCGCTGCGTCAACCATGACAAGACGGCTGTGCGCGTGGTGGACATCGAGACCGGTCAGGTTGTCTATGACAGAAACGGCGGCACCCCGCTCACCCCCGCCTCCGTGATGAAGCTTGTGACCACCGCCGCCGCCCTGAATTATCTGGGCGTTGACTACCGGTTCAAGACCGACGTTCTTTATTCCGGCAAGCGCGAAGGGGGAGTTTTAAAGGGGGACATTATTGTCCACGGCGGGGGCGACCCGAAACTCACCCCGGAGAACATATGGCGCATCGCCGAAGAGATAAGGCGGCAGGGGATCACGGAAGTGAGCGGATCGCTTGTGGCGGACGACACGTTTTTCGACGGTTTTCACGCTCCCAAGGGTAGAGGCTCGAAAAAGACCCAGCGCCCTTATGACGCCCCGCACGGCGCACTGTCGGTCAACTTCAACACCATCGGGCTGCATGTTTACCCGGGGGAGCGCGATGGTGAGCCGATTGTGGCGGAGGTGGAACCCAAGTCCGACTATATCCGGATTGTCAACGAGGCTGTCACCCGGTCCAAGTCACGCCGTCCGATCGGCGCTTTCCGTGTCAACGGAAGCGACGACGTGGTGGTGAAGGTCACCGGCGCCATGCGCCCCGGCGACGCGGGGGGTGTGATATACATGGCCATCGAAGACCCGTTGCAGTTCGCCGCCGAGACTTTCGCCGCGTATTTCAAGCGGGCCGGGATAAAGATCGCGGGGGGGATAAAGAAAGAGGCCGCGCCGCAGAACGCAAGGATACTGTACACCCACCAGTCCGAGCCGTTGCCGGTGATCCTGCGCGAACTTAACAGGCATTCAAACAACTTCATCGCCGAGCAGACGCTAAAGACGATGGCGGCGGAGGCGGGCGGCTCCCCCGGTTCGGCGGAGCGGGGATTGGCGCTGGCCAACCAGATGCTCATGGACATGGGGGTGGACACGTCTGGACTGGTGTTCTCCGACGGCTCCGGGCTTTCCAAGGACAACAAGCTCACCGCAAAGGCGCTCACGGAGCTTTTGGCAGCCATGTCCAAGCGGTTTGACATAGGGCCGGACTTCATGGCCTCCCTCGGGATAATGGGGGTGGACGGCACCGTGAGAAAGCGGCTGAAGACATCCCCCGCCAAGGCGCAGGCCAGGGCGAAGACCGGCACGCTCAACGGCGCTTCCGCCCTTTCAGGATATGTGGCCGGGAAGGACAACAAGCTGTACGCCTTCGCTATACTGCAAAACAACGGGTGCTTCAATTATGGCTCCCATAACATCGAGGACAAGATAATCACCGCCATCTATCTCACGGCGGAGAAAAAACATTGAGCCGTCGCAGATGGGTCGTCTCCGAAGGAGACCCAGCCGCAGAGGCCGGGCTTTGCGCCGACACCGGGGTGGACCCTGTGATGGCGCGCCTTCTGGTGAACAGGGGCGCCAAAACATCTTCGCAGGCCCGCGTATTCCTTGACGCCCCGTTGACCGCGCTTCTGGACCCTTTCCTGATGAAGGGGATGACGGAGGCTGTGGAGCGGGTCATTAAAGCGCGGCAAGCCGGGGAGAAGGTCGTCGTTTTCGGCGATTATGACGTGGACGGCGTCACCGCCACGGCGTCTCTGCTTCTTTTCCTGCGGCAGGTCGGCCTTTCCGCAGGCCATTACATCCCCGAACGCGCCACGGAAGGTTATGGGATGAGCGAAGCGGCCATAGACGTTATCCGCGGCGATTTGGGCGCATCGCTTATCATAACCGTGGACAACGGGATCAACGCCAACGCCGCCGTGGACTACGCAACCGCCGCCGGGGTGGACGTGATAATAACCGACCATCACCAGCCCGGCGAAGCTGTTCCAAACGCCGCCGCAGTGCTCAATCCAAACCAGCCCGGCTGTGAGTACCCTTGCAAGTCACTGGCGGGAGTGGGGATCGCGTTCAAGCTTTGCATGGCTGTGCGCAGCGAACTTTTAAAACGCGGGGCGGAAAAGGAAAGCCTGCCAAACCTGAAAAAGGGGCTCGACCTTGTGGCGATAGGCTCCGTGGCGGATTGCGCGCCGCTCACCGGGGAGAACTGGCTTTTGGCCCGGCACGGCATCGCGGAACTGTCGTCCAGCGCAAAACCGGGGATACGGGCGCTAAAGGAAGTTGGTGGGCTTAACGGCGGCAGGATGACGGCAAGGGACATCGCCTTTAATATCGCCCCCCGGCTCAACGCCGTCGGCAGGTTGGGAAAGGCGGACTGCGGGGTGGAGCTTTTGCTTACCTGCGATTTGGGACGCGGCCGCTCGCTGGCCCGCTTCCTGGACGATGAGAACAAACGCCGCCAGGACATCCAGCGCAGGATGTTCGAAGAGGCCAGGGAACAGGCCGCAAGCTCGTTCCGGCCGGAAGTGGACAAGATTATTCTGGTCGGGTCGGACAAATGGAACCAGGGGGTGGCCGGCATCGTGGCCTCCAAGCTTGTGGAGGAATTCAACGTCCCGGCGGCGGTGGTCTGTTTTTGCGGGGACACCGGAAAAGGCTCCGCCAGAAGCGTCCAGCCATTCGATATAACGGCGGCGCTCTCCGCAATGTCGGCAAAGCTCGTGAAATTCGGCGGACACAAGATCGCGGCGGGCTTCACCGTGCGCCGGGAGATGTTCGAAAGTTTCCGCGAGGGGATGCTGGCCCTGGCCGCCGCCGGGATCAACGGTGACGACGCGGCGCGCAAGATTCTAATAGACTGCCAGATACCCTATGTTCAGATAGACAAGGCGCTGGTGAAAAAAATATCTTCCCTTGAACCTTTCGGCGAAGGCAATCCGCAACCGGTATTCCTCAGCAGGAACGTTGCGTTCACCTCGCTGTCATACATGGGGCCTGAGGGGCGCTCCGTCCGGCTCGGCATGGACAACGGAATGGAAGCTTTGGGATTTTCAATGGCCGGCAGGTTCTCCGGCGTGGACGCCGCCAGCACCCGGTTTGACATCGTGTACACCCCCGAGGTGTCCACATGGAGGGATGTGGAAAGGGTGCAGCTACGGCTTATTGACGTGGAGCCGGCCGCCCCTTGACCAGTTCCGCGGACATTCCGGTGATCTGACGTATCGCCCCGAAATCCAGACGCCTGTTCAAAAGCCGCTCAAGCGTGCAGAGCGCCGGGGCAATGTATGGCAGGTACACGTCCGTTTTTCTCACCGAAGCCTGGAAGCCATAGGTGCCCAGCGCCTTGTATATCCGCTGTATCCCGGAAAGGTCATAAAGCTCGTCAAACCTTTCTTTTTCCCACTCGGCGCCGGACGTGCCCGAAAGCTTATCGAAGTAATAATCGGCCAGCCGATCCGAAAGTTCCGGGGCAAGGTCCGCGTATGGGTCCAGCAAAAGCGAGGCAAGGTCATACGTCCTGCGCCCCATGCGCGCGTCCTGATAGTCTATCCACACCCGCCGATGGTCAATGGCGAGGATGTTGCGGCTGTGAAAATCGCGGTGGGCCAGCGTTTCCATCCGCTCCGCCAGTGCGTCCACAATCGTTCCCCACTCCTTTTTCGCGGCATCCGACAGATCTGGTGAAACGGCCAGCCCCAAATGCCCGGCGAGGAAATGGGTGTTTGCGAAATCAATCTCCCACATCAGTTTTTCAAAGTCGAACGCAAGCTTGAAGCATCCGTGGCTTTTGTCCGGCAAAATGGCGGCGTTCTTCTGAAAATCAACCAGGCTGTCTATCACATTCCTGTATTCACGCTCCACAGCTTGCGCGTCCAGCCGGGCCAGCCGGTTTTGAAGAAGCTCGTCGCCGCAGTCCTCAAGAAGCGCCAGATTGCCGTTTTGACTGAAAAACTCCGGTGTGTCCACGTTCATCGCGCGCAGAAGCCTGGTCATGGAGTAAAACCCGGTGACCTGCCCCTCGTCCGGCGCCATCATCACAACATATGTATCCCCGCCATCGAGCGCGATTCTAAAGTATTTGCGGGTGGAAGCGTCCCCCGCCAGCATTGTTATCGAGGCCACCGTTCCGCTTTGTTTCGCGGAAGCGATAAGCCTGGCTGCGTCTTCCTTCTTCAGCGTTCCTTCGCTCATTTAATAAGCCCCGCGATAATTTCCGCGCTCCGGCTGGCGGCTCCACGGTTTGCCTCCACTGCCTTTAACGCAGCCTCCCCAGCGGCCAGCCGGGCTGTATTGTCCGACAGCAGCGCCGAAAGCCTTTCCGCAATCTCGCTTTCCGATTGCGCAGTCCACGCCGCGTCCGCCGACAATAACGAACGCGCCGCGTCCTTGAAGTTTGTCATGTGCGGACCGAACAAGACGGGAACGCCGTGCGCCGCAGGTTCCAGCGGGTTTTGGCCGCCATGGGGGATAAGACTGCCTCCGGCGAACGCCACATCCGCCACGGCGTATAGTTTCGCCAGTTCGCCGAAGGTGTCTATCACCGGGACTATCAGTGGATCATGGCCGGGATTGGGCGCAAGCGATGTTTTGCGGACGGCGTGAAGGCCGCTGCCGTCAAGCGCCCGATCTATCCATCCGATATTTTCGATGCGCCGGGGAGCGATCACAAGCCTCAGTGCGCCCACGTTTTTTTTAACTTCAAGAAACGCCTTTATTGCATCCTCTTCTCCCTCGTGGACACTGCCAAGGAAAAACACCTTCTCTTCCGGGGAGATTCCAAGCGAACGGCGCAATTGCTCCCGTTGCGCCGCGTCAACCGGCTCGCATGGCTTGTCATACTTCAGGTTGCCGATTGTCTTCACCTTGGCCGCATCCGCCCCCATGGCCGTGATCCTGGCCGTATCCTCTTCGCCTTGCATCAGGCAAATGTCGATGATCCCCAGGACTTCCCGCATGAACCATTTGAGCCGTATGTATTTAGGATACGATTTGTCCGATATCCTCCCGTTGGCCAGAATCACGGCGGCTCCGGACCTTTTGCACTCCCGGATAACGTTGGGCCATATCTCCGTGTCCACCATCACGAACGCCGCAGGGTTGATCGCGCGGACGCTTCTGCGCGCGGCTCCGGGGAAGTCGTATGGGAAATGGACCACTGCGACTTGCGAGCCGAGCCTTTTTTGCGCCACTTCGCGGCCTGTGGCAGTGGTGACGGAAAGCGTGACTGGCAGGGCTGTTTTTTCTTTTAGCGCTTTAATGAGCGGTTCGGCCGCCATCACCTCCCCGACAGACACGGCGTGTAGCCAGATTGTCTTTGCGCCCCGCGCCGGAAGGCCGAATCCCAGTTTTTTCCAGAAACCCTCCTTGTATTTCGGCTTGGTGAGCGCGTACCAGGCTATCACAGGCGAAAACGCGGTTAACGCAATATACAAAAGAGCGTTATATACAAAATATCCCATCGTCACCTGCCCACCGGAAAATAACCGTCCGCCCGTTGCGTGATGCGCACGAGCGCCGCTTCAAGCTCCTTGCGCTTTGCCTCCAGTCCCGCCGAATCGCAATCGGCCGGAACGCTCACCGGCTCGCCGAAAATCACTACGGCTTTTGAGAACGGCTTTGGAATCATCATTCTGTCCCATGAGGGAAGCGTCCAGTATCGTGAAAATGAGACCGTCACCGGCAACGCGGGCCTTCCGCTCAATTTGGAGATCATCACCCCCCCCGGCTGGAGCTTATGCAACGGCCCTCGCGACCCGTCCCCGATAAGAGCCGGCCAATAGCCATTCTTGACGCACCTTGTCAAAGTCAGAAGCGCCCCGGCCGCGTTCTTGAACGATGAACCGCGCACCACGCCGTATCCGAACATCGCCAAGAGCCGCGCTATTATTTCTCCGTCCGCGCTGGGGCTCACCAATGTCTTGAAACGCCCGGTGGCGTTCAAATAATAATGCGCCAGGTAAAAAAGCCGTCCGTGCCAGAACACCAGCGCGGCGCCTTTCCCCTCACCCAAAAGCTTGCGCTCATGCTCCGTCCCCTCCTCGTAAAGCTTGAGGGTGATGGAAAAAACGCGGATGAGCAGGTACGCGATGGGCGGTATGACGTATGTGTTAATGAATTTTTTCATCGCAAGGCATTATTGCAGAAGGCGGCGGAGGGTTCAATACATCACCATGACTTATGGGCGGATTGCTATTGAGCCCGCCGGGCCGTCTGTCACTTCCCCGATGACGGCGGAAAATTCGTCCCCGTTGTTTTTCAACCGTTGGACAAGGCCGCCGGCTTTGTCACCGTCAATGGCGATCAAAAGCCCGCCGGATGTCTGAGCGTCGCACAGGGTCATAATCTGCTCTCGCGTAACGCTTTCATGGATCGAAAGACGCGGAGCGATCCATTCATTGTTTCTCGATCCGCCGCCGCCGGAGCCTTTTATCGCGAAAGGCTCCAGTCCATCGTATTTGGGGACTTTCGAGTAAAACAAGGCCAGGCCGGCGTTGGACGACTCCGCCATGTTTCCCGTGTGGCCCAGCAGGCCGAATCCGGAAACGTCCGTGCATGCGCTGGCGCCAAATTCCGCCATCGCCGCCGCCGCGTCCCTATTCAACCGCATCATCGCCGTTTCCGCTTCTTCGATAACGGCTGTGGAGAACGGCGCCTGGCCACCCGCTTCATAGTATCGCTTCATCGTTCCGGCGATAATGCCGACCCCGATTTTCTTTGTGAGAATCAACACGTCCCCAGGCCGAGCCTTGGCCTGTGTGATCATTTTCGCCGGGTCCACAAGGCCGGTGACCGCCAGGCCGTATTTAGGCTCGTTGTCGTTCAAGCTGTGCCCGCCCACTATCAGCGCGCCAGCTTCGCGGACAGCGTCCGCCCCGCCCCGCAGGATTTCACCGATGATCTCCGGTCCAATGGAACAAGGCGCCGCCAGTATGTTTAAAGCTGTCAGCGGCCTTGCGGCAAGGGCGTAAACATCGGAAAGTGAGTTGGCGGCGCCTATCCTGCCGAACCTGTATGGGTCGTCCACGATGGGGGTGAAAAAGTCAACCGTCTGCACCAGCGCCATGCCGTCGGAGAGTTTGAACACACCAGCGTCGTCCCCGGAGCCGGAGCCGTATATGAACTCCGGGGCGGAGAAAGGTTTCATCCCGCTAAGGGCGCGGCGCAGGTCCGACGGACCCAGCTTCGAGCCTCAACCGCCGGCTTTTGCCAGCGTCGTCATCCGTATTTTCTTTTGTTCCATGTTAATCATGATAAGCGTTCCGGCGAATGAAGGGAAGGCGGATGGATTATGAAGTCTTCCGGGAAAGCCCCCGCTTGCCCGCAAGTTTCCTCAATACCGCCAGGTTGATCCTGTCCTCCTCACCTTCCGGCCCCTTGGGGGTCTCCAGTATCATCGGCGTGCCGTAAAACCGTGGGTCGTTCACAAGAGTCCGGAAACCTTCAAGCCCGATGGAGCCATGCCCGATGTGCTCGTGGCGGTCCACACGCGAGCCGAAGGGAGTCTTCGAATCGTTTATGTGGAACATCCTCAGCCGTTCAAGCCCGATGGTATCGTCGAAAATCCGGAAGGTCTCTTCGCAGCCTTGTTCCGTGTTTATCAGGTATCCCGCCGAGAAGATGTGGCATGTGTCCACGCACACTCCCATGCGCCCGGGCCGGCTGACGTTTGCGATGATCCACCCCAGATGCTCGAATTTATAGCCCAGGTTGGTTCCCTGTCCGGCGGTGGTCTCCAGCGTGATGGTCACTTTGCTTTCCGGCGCGCGATCCATCGCCCATTCCAGCGAGTCCACCACGCGCTTTAGCCCCTCATCGTCCCCTTTGCCCATGTGCGATCCTGGGTGGAACACAAGGCACGGGATGGAAAGGGCGTCGGCGCGCGCGATTTCGTCCAGAAAAGCCTCGCGCGACTTCTTAATAATGTCCGGCTGGGGTGAAGCGAGGTTTATCAGGTAGCAATCGTGCGACGCAAAGACCTTTACGTTGCATGTCCCGGCATTTTCGGCAAAGCGCGCAATCTCGTCCGGTGAAAGAGGTTTGGCGCTCCACTGGTTGTTGTTCTTGGTGAAAATCTGGATTGTGTTGGCGCCAACGTCTTTGGCCCTCAGCGGCGCATTGCCGACGCCACCGGCGATGGACATGTGCGCGCCGAAGGGGCGGGGGGGAGCTGATTTTTTAATATTGCCCTTCACGCAAGATGGACAGGAACATCAGTATTCCGGCCGGATTGTATCAGACCGCATTCATACAGTCCATCAATCCTCCGTTTATGCGAATTGCCTCATATTAAAAGTAACCGAAGAATTAGGCGAAAATGATTCGATGCCTCATGTTTCATGTAACCGAAGGGAGCATGGAATATGGGCAAAAGCGCCAGAAAAGAATACCTTGCGAAAATCAAGGGCCGCTAC
>JACRLM010000052.1 GCA_016235255.1 Nitrospinota bacterium
CCCAGGTTGAGGAAAGTGAGCGGTTATAAACACCTGCCGGAACTGCGTGAAATCATGAAACAGGTTCTGGCGGGGAAGATAATGGTGAAAGCGGCGTGACGGTCATGCCGGGAGTTTCAACTAAAAAAGGGATTGACTCTTAATGCCAAGTTGCGTCAGTAATGGTTGTTGAAGTAGCGGTTCCGGAATAATTCCATGAACAGAAAGCTACCACGCCAGTTGGGCATCCTGTTCCAACAGTACCTCCAATAAATCCACAGTCTCTATCAAAAAGAACATTCACGCTTTCAGCACTTGCTGATTCGCTAGACGTGCCATTTTGACTTTCACAGGTATTGTAGGCTACGGCAATGTTTGCAGTCCCCTGATCGTAATAATACAGGCGTCCTGTTCCCGAAAATTGGCTTATTATCGCTGCTTCAAAGCAACGATACGCACTTGGCACGTTGCAACTCCGCACTCCGAAAGCGCCAGAACCGGATGAACCATTGCTTGATGTTGTCGTTTCGCCAGATGAAGACCCACCATTTGATGAAGTTGACGACCCTCCTCCTCCGCCGCCGCAGGAGGTGATGAGGGTTAGAGCCAATAAACTAGTAATTCCCGCCAGCAACTTTTTCATTTTCAAAATCCCCCTTACAAGTGGTTTCTACACTCAATAATCTATCTAGAGTACAGAATATCTACTATTCAAGTTGATATTGTCAACTTCATTCTATGTATCTCCTTGTTCTAGCTTTTTCCTAAACCATCAGACTATTAGGTTGGAGGAACGGAACTTGGCGGATTTAAAAACTTTCGGGTTGAGGGTTAAAGAGCTACGTGCTATTCGCAAATTGACTCAAGATGAACTTGCTGAAGAGTGTGAGATAAATTCCAAATATCTGAGCAGGATGGAAATGGGGCACCATTTCCCCTCCTTCGAGGTTCTCTCTAAAATCGCGGAAAGCCTGGGTGTGGATATGTTGGAGCTTTTTGATTTTGGGCATTCGGCCAAGTCCGCCGGCGAGATGCGTAAGGAGATGCGGGCCATGCTGGATGGGGCCGATGAAGAAAACCTGCGCACAGCCTACCGCACATTAAAAGCCATTTTGCGGTAGCCCTCCCCTAGGAGCGCGGGCATCTTGCCCGCATCGTTTTATACGGCGCTCAACGCGCCGTATAAAACGCAAATATGAAGAGGTTCTTTTTAATAACCAGGCCGGTTTTTATGTGACGCATTATCTCCGCCTTTTCGCCGGTGTCGAACCGGCAAAAGGCGTTGCGGGCAAGATGCCCGCGCTCCCACGGAGGATGGCTACGTCTTCTTCCCCTTCTCCGTCGCTTTCTTGTCCGGGGGCAGGCCGCAACAGACACCTTCCTTGTTCGACGGGCTGTTCTTTAACGCAAGTCCTAGCATCTTCGCCGCCTGGGCGTCGTTTCCCATCGCTTCATACGCCTGTTGCAATTCCACATAGGCGTAATAATGGCCAGGCTCCTTCTCCACCACCTTTGAAAGTACGCGGATGGCTTCCTTGTTGTCCCCCTTTTTCCTTGTGATCGCGCCGGTGTAGTACATGGCCGCCGGATCGTCTGGGTTGGCGGCCAGATAAACATCAAGGTGTTTTACGGCCCGATCATCCGCCTTGGCGTAGAAAAACATCCCGCCCAGAATCCTTTCCGTGTCGGCGGCGTTGGGGCGGGGCGACATTTCCTTTTTGACAAGCTTTTCGGCCTCATCAGCCCCGGCCCGGGCAACAACCATGGCAAGCTGCTGGTACGAGAATGGATCGTGGTGGTTCACATAATTGAGCTTGAGGAAAACGGCGACGGCTTCCCTGTATTTCTTTTCCGTGACAAGCCGGATCCCTTCGATGCGCAACCGTTCCAGTTCTTTCAACTGCTCGGCCCGGGTGGTGGACGTAAGCCCAGGTATGGGCGCCGCGTCACCACCGCCAAAACGGTTCCACGGCTCCAACCCCGCCACCGCCCCAAGGAGGGCTCCTGCGACGGCCATTGTGATCCACAGTTTCATCGAACTCATCCCCGCCGGCCGGTCACTTCTTTCCAAGCATCGCCCCCAGGGCGTCTGAAAACTCCTGGGAGTCCACTTTGGTGCCGTAAATCTGCTTGGTAATCACTCCACCCTTGTCCACTACGGTGACCATGGTGATGTGGGACCATATGTCCTGCTCTGAAGGCAGGAACGAAAAGCCGAATGCCGCGGTAAGCTTGTCCACGCTCTCCTTTTCGGCCAGGCCGAAAGTCCAGAACTTCGGTTCGGTGGTGAAGTTCTGGGAGTATGCCTTGATCCCCTTTATGTCGTCGCGTATCGTGTCGAAGCTGATGGTCAGGAGCCGGAACTTGTCCCCATATTTCTTGCGCGCCTCTTTTGCGGCGGCGGCCATGTTCTGGTTTATGGTGGGGCAGATGTGCGGGCAGGAGGTGAAAATGAACGCCACGAACACCGGCCTGTCGAAAAACTCCTTGAGCTTCACCTTTTTTCCGTCCTGGTTGATGAACGAAAGATTCCCATCGATTGTGGACCCGATTTTCGCGTCCGCCCCAGGGATCCATTTCATCATCCGTTTCTTGATTTCGTCATCGCTGAGCGCTTGATGCCCACCGTGGTCGGCGTGATCGCCATGATCGCCATGGGCCATATGCCCTTCGTGCCCCCCCTGGGCGGACGCCTTAGTGAAATAGGTGGATGGAATGAGCAATACGGTCACAATCATGATAATCCGAGCGCCAAACTTCAACATCGCAAGAATCCTTCCAAAAAATTGTATTAGCAGTTTCCAGGCCCGTGATTTTTCAGGGCGTCTTGTTGAGCAGTTCCAAAAGGTCCGAAAGCTCCGTGCGCACTATGGCAAGCGCATCCACCCCGGAAATCTCGTCACCGGGGCCCCGTTTTTTCTTAAGCGCCTGCCTCGCCCCGGCTATGGAGTATTTTTCGTCGTGCAAAAGCCGCTTTATGGAAAGGGCGGTATCCAGGTCCTTTTTCGTATAGACCCGCTGGCCGTTCCTGTTTTTCTGCGGATTTAAAGTGGGGAACTCCGATTCCCAGTAGCGCAGCACGTGCGGTTTCACCCCAGCGATCTTCGCCACGTCCCGGATCTTGTAGAACATCCGTTCCGGCGGGGCCGGATTCACCGGCAGGCTGTCCTGTCTTGGATTAGTTTCCTTCACCGCCATTTCATCCTTCTTTTTCCACCACGCATTCTATTCCACGCCCCTTGAAAACGCGAGCGGCCTTTTCAGCCGCCCCCTTGTCCGCATAGGGGCCCTTCGCATAAACTTTGAACATCCGGCGCGTCTCCTTTTTGGGAGGGGCCGCTTCCACATTGTACCACAACGATTTGCAAAGTTTCACCACCATATCGCGTCCCGCCGCCGTGGTCAGCGAAGGCGCGCTCACATAATACCTCTCCTCGGCCAGGAACGGCGCCGCCTCCACCCCCTTGGCGGAAAGCATGTCCGCCGCCTCCTGCGCCTGCGACACGGCCGGCCACGGCCCGGCGATCACCCTGTAAAAAGTCACCTCGGCGGGGTTTTCCGTAAGCTGGACCTCCACATCTTTTTGCGCAAGCTTCGCCGCCATCATGGCGCAGCTTTTGGAGTACAGGCACAGGGCGAACCGCACACGCCATCCGCCGCCGATTTTTACCATGCTTTTCACCGGCGCGGGCGTTGCGTCCTGGGCCACCGGACGGGTTGTTATTTCTTCCAGATCAACATTGGCGGCGGTGTCCGGCTCTTCAACTTTCTTCTTTTCCGCAGGCTCTTTCGCCACGGCCGCATCAACGGCTGGCGTAGAGGGGGGGGGCGCCGGTCTTGCCGCGGTCCGTTGCTTTATTGGGGCGAGGGGGGCGGTCTGCCATTCTTCAATCCAGGAGGGCGGGCCCAGCCAGTACGCCGCCGCCAGTCCCGCCGCCACTCCCAATAGCACGCATACCCGGAGGGATGTCCGCCGCTCCATCCCATGGTAGCTTCCATCCGGGCGCAACGTGTTGCGTATGCTTGGGATTTCCTCAAGGAGGTTAAACTTCCTCATCCACCCGATCCGCCGGTCACAGTTACTTGTTCTCCCGCGCCTTTTTGGATTCGGCCACGATTTTCTGCGCGATATTGGGGGGCGCCTCCTCGTAGGAGGCGAAATGGGTGGAAAAATCCCCCCGCCCGCCGGTCACCGACCTCATCTCCTGGTCGTAATCGAGTATTTCCGCCATCGGCATAAGCGCCTTGATCCGCTCATCCCCCCCCATCACTCCCACGCCGGTGACCCGTCCGCGCCGGTGCGCCACTCCCGCCATGATGTCGCCAACGCACTCTTCGGGGACCACGATTTCCACATCCATCACAGGTTCCAGCAGCACCGGCCTGGCCTCGGCGCACGCTAGGCGGAAAGCCTGGGCCGCCGCGATCTTGAACGCAATCTCGGAAGAGTCCACCTCGTGATATTGCCCGTCGAACACCGTCACCTTTATCCCCATCATCTGATAGCCGGCAAGCACTCCATCCGCCATCGCTTCTTTTACCCCTTTTTCAATCCCTGGGATGTACTGGCGCGGGATGACACCGCCAACGATGGCGTTCACAAACTCGAACGCCGTCCCGTCGGTCCCCGGCTCCACGGTGATTTTGCAGTCGGCGAACTGGCCGTGCCCGCCCGTCTGTTTTTTGAGCCGGCCGTGCCCATCGGCCTTGCCCCTGATGGTCTCGCGGTATGCGATTTTGGGCGGATGGGTGGACACCTCCAGCCCGTAACGGGACTTGAGCCGGCTCAACGTAACGTCCATGTGTATCTGCCCCATGCCGGAGATCACAAGGTCTTTGGTCTCCTTGTCCATTTCGAAATGGAGCGTGGGATCCTCCTCCATAAGCTTGGCCAGCGAGGAGGTTAGCTTGTCCTCGTCCCCCTTGCTTTTCGCCTCCACCGCCAGCGCCACCACAGGGTGCGGCGGATCTTCCTTCATGAATGTGACGGGCGATTTGGGGTCGCACAAAGTGTCGCCGGTGGAGGCGCTTTTCAGCTTTGCCACCGCCACTATGTCCCCGGTCACGGCCTTGGAAACAGGGGTCTGCTTCTTTCCAACTGTCGTAAGCAGCGGGCCTATGTGTTCTTTCGCCCCTTTAGAGGAGTTATAAAGGTTGCTGTCGGGGGAAATAGAGCCGGAAAATACGCGCAGATAGCTGAGCCGTCCTGCGAAAGGGTCCACCAGTGTCTTGAAGGTGTAGGCGGCCAATGGCCCCTCAGGGGCAGGCGGAAGGTCAACAAGTTTTCCATCAGGACCATTGGCGAGCCTGGGCGGCATGTCGGCGGGGGAGGGGAGGAAGTTGACGATGGTGTCCAGCGTCTTGCGGATGACCACATTGAGCGTGGCCGATCCGCACAGCACCGGGACCACCTCCCCGGCCACAATGGCGCGCCGCAGCCCCGGGAACAGCTCCGCGTCCTCCAGCGTGTTCTTCTCCATGTAAATGTTCAAAAGCCGCTCGTCCGTCTCCGCGACGGACTCCACCATCTCCCGCCGTTCCTTCTGCGCCCATTTGAGCAGGTTGTCCGGTATCTCCTCGACGGTGAATTTCCCTTCTCCATCCTTGGCGTAGATGTACGCCTTCATGTACAGAAGGTCCACCACCCCCTTGAATGCCGGGCCCGAGCCTATTGGCAGGGTGAACTTGAGCGTCTTCTGGTGGAACACCGCGTCTATCTGGCCGAAGGCGCTTTCGTAGGAGGCGCGGTCGTTGTCCATCTTGTTTATGAATATCACGCGGGGCAGCTTGTGGGCGCAGGCCCAGTTCCACACCCGCTCCGTCTGCGTCTTTATCCCGGACACGGCGGAGACGATTACCAGGGCGGAGTCCATCACGGACATGCTAAGGAAAGTGTCGCCCACAAAATTCTGGTCGCCGGGAGTGTCCAGCAGGTTTATCTTGTGGTCCTTCCATTCGCACGAGGCGATTGAGGTGGAAATGGAGATATTCCTTTTGATCTCCTCCGGGTCGAAGTCCATCACGGTGTCGCCCGTGGAGGTCTTGCCGCGTTTGTTGATGGCGCCCGCGTCATAGAGGATCGCCTCGGCCAGCGTGGTCTTTCCCGCCCCGCTGTGGGCGATGATTCCTACGTTCCTGATTTTGTCCGGCGTGAATGCCTTGTTATTCATGGCGCCTTCCTTTTTACGCGGATATGTTAAGACCGGCCGCAAAGACCGCGCTGGGGCGGCAAGCGTTATTTGTTCAATTATATTCGCATACCGGGAAGGGGGAATGCAATCAAGGTGTTAGCAACAAATAGAAATGTCCGGTTTAGTAGCACATGAATTGTCCGCTTTGTCCATCCGGTGATTTCCGATTAATCCCGGCGTGGCCGCAAGCGGCGGACAGTTACGCCGCAGCCTTCCTTTTCTTTTTGATTTCA
>JACRLM010000053.1 GCA_016235255.1 Nitrospinota bacterium
ATCCATTCTTCCCTTGCCAGTTTTCCCGTTACCGTTTACTCTTTTCATGTGACCTCCTTGCTTTCCGTTGTTTTCGTTCAAAAACATGGTAGCAGGTGAGGTCATACCTTCGTTTCAACTAAGTTTAGGACACTTTCCCGGCCGGATGGACGGTGGTTTATTCATCAAATGGGGGTGTTGGCAACGTAGACAGTAACGGACAATTCAAGACATTAAAAAGCACGACATACCAAAGCTCTTCAATAAGCGGGAATATATATGCAAATTACGAGTTAATTGGGTATTTTACATCCACGGGATGGTTTGGAACTTACAATTTTCAAGTGGATTTTAGCGATCTTAATGTTAACTGCACATCCTCCACTTCTTTTAGCGGGGATAAACAAATATAAGTTTCAGATTCCCTGACTGTTACAGGAAACACTCGGTGAACAACGGGCCATCAAGCGCTTTTTCACCTCAATCCCAAGGATACTCTCGCCGAAATCCTGAACCTTCTAACTCGCTTTCTTGCGTTCATCGCCGATTCCTTGTCCGCCGACTCGCCGGGCCAGCTGTCCTGTCATCCCGGCCGCAACGAAACGGAGAGCCGTGTGTTTTACTGTAGGGGCACGGCGCGCCGTGCCCTTACAAAGCCGCGATCCCGGATAGCCGAAGACGGCTTCCGGGATGACAACAAAAGAACCAAGCCATGATTACCCTCCCCCTCACGCCCCCATGGCGATCTTGCGGATCGGCTTTTTTATCTTGTCCATCACACGGATCAGCCGCTCGCCGAACCGCGAGTAATACATTTTATATAACAGCGCCTTTTTCGGCGAGCTTTCCTTGTACACGTTGAAAGCGAACCGGCGGTAGCACCGCAGGATCTCCTCCCGGGGGAACTGGGGCATCGCAAGGGGCGTGTCCGTGCGGGAGATGAACTCCTCCTCCAGAAATTCCGGCCTCAAAAATCCGGCGTCTATGGATATCTGGTACAGCGCGGTGCCGGGATACGGATTGAAGATGTAGCACACCAGGCTGTCAGGATCGAGCTGGCGGTTGAGTTCCACCGTCTCCATGTGCATCTCCACCGTCTCGTGCGGGAAACCGACGATGTTGTACGACTTGGTCTTCAGCCCCGCCCGCCGGGCGTCGGCGAACGCCTGGATGATCTTGGCGTTGGTCATCTTCCGGTTTAGCACCTTGCGGCGCAACTCCTCGCTGCCGGACTCCACCCCCATGGCCACCCGGGTGCATCCCGCGTCCGCAAGGTTCTTGAACGTCTCGTAATTGGCGCTCTCCACCCTCGTTGTCACCTCGAACGGCAGGCCTATCTCCCGCGCATACGCGTCGCAGAAGTCCTTCACATACTTGCGGTCTATGGTGAAAACGTCGTCGGCGAAAAATATGTTCTTCACCTTGTACCGGGTCACCACGTCCTTTATCTCCGCGACGCCGTTCTCCACGGAACGGAACCGCACATACTTCCCTTCCTGTATCCTCCCCATGGCGGGGCTGCCGCAATAGTTGCAGCTGTACGGGCACCCGCGCGAGAGCATGAAGGTGGCCCGGTCGTAATCGGAGTCCACCACCTCCTGATAATTGAACATGGCGCGGTCGCCGAAGGGTATGGTGTCCAGCTCGTGGATGAACACGCCGCTGGGATTTTTCTGTATGGAGCCATCGGCCTTGCGCACCCACAGGCCGGGGATATTGCTGTGGTCCCGTTTTTCCGACAGCGCCGTGACGAGATTCAACAGCGTGTTCTCCCCCTCGCCGACGCATATGGCGTCAAACCCTTCGGCCGTCTCTATGCATTTGGGATAAAGCGAAGGATGGGTGCCGCCGGCTATCTGGAATATTCCTCGCCCCTTGAAACGTTTGGCGAGCCTGGCCACATGGCGTATCTGGGTGGAGTCCGTGGTGTAGCCGATGACATCGGGCTTGAATTCCCCAATGCGCTTTTCCAGCCCTTCCGGGTCCCACTTGCCGAACATGTAATATAGATCGGTGGCGTGCCCCCCCTTTTTAAGGACGGAAGAGAGTATCCCCAGCCCGAAGTGGTAGCTTTTCGCCCCCCCCTTCACGTCAATGTCCGTATAGACAAACAGAACTTTCATATTTATCCTGTATTATCGCCCTTTAGAGGCGTTTGCGTGTTACATTTTTCATATTAATGGACTTGGGCGCAAGATTGCAAATCCAAAGGCATAAACCAAATGGCTGAAGGCGGCTTACAGGAAGGCGAAGTAAAGATCAACATCCAGATCCAGCATGAGTACGCCGGGAAGGGAAAGTCGCGCCTTGAGCAGTATCAGGACATGATTCTGGGGACCCGCTCGCTCTGGTTTCTCGTAAAGTTCGAGTTTATAACCATGTTTTTCACCCGGATGCCGGGGGCGCTGGGGATCGTGTTGCGCAAAATCTTCTATCCCATGATTTTGGGCGAGGTGGGGCACGGCGTGGTGTTCGGGACGGACGTGTTCCTGCGCCATCCGCAAAAAATAAAAATAGGCCGGGGAGCGATCATAGACGACGGCGCCCTGCTCGACGCCAAGGGTTCAAACAACCAGGGGATACATATCGGCGAATTCTGCTATATCGGCAGAGGGACGATACTAAGCTGCAAGGAAGGGGACATGGAGATCGGCGACCATTCCAACATCTCCACCTGGTGCAACATATCGTCCAACTCGAAAATCACCATCGGCAAAAAGACTCTGCTGGGGCCATACACCTCCATATTCGCCACCATGCACAATTTTGACGACACTTCCACCCCGATCCTGGACCAGTCGTGGACGAGCAAGGGGGTCTCCATCGGCGACAACTGCTGGCTTGGCGCGCGTGTCTCCGTGCTCGACGGGGTGAAAATCGGCTCCAACACGGTTGTGGGCGCCGCCGCCGTGGTCACCGAAGACCTGCCGGAAAGCGTGGTGGCCGTGGGCATCCCCGCGAAAGTGATAAAGGAAAGGAAATGACCGGCTCGCGCAATGAGCCTTCACTACGGCCTTTCCGCGTATTCCTGATCTTCACGCTTCTGGGCGTGATCTATTCCTGGCCCGCCGCCACCCGCATGTTCGACGCCATACCATACGCCTACGACGTGCCGGGGGCGCTTGAAAAGGCCAGGCTGTACCAGGGCGACCACCTCCAGATGTTCTATCACCTCGGGCTTTTGAAAAGGGCGGCCGCCGGGGATATACCGTTCCTGTCAAATCCGCTGGAGTTCGCCACGGCCCACCAGGCAAAGTGGATATACACATACGAACTGCCGGTGTCTCTGCTATACCTTCCGTTCACGCTGGTGTCGCTCACCTTCGCGTACAACATGTACATCCTTATCTCCTTCGGCCTTTCCGGCCTTTCGATGTACCTTTGGGCGGCGCAACTGCTGAAAAACAGGGCGGCGGCGCTGGCGGCGGCGGTGGTGTTCGATTTCATCCCGCTGCGCCTTGTGGAGCTTTACGGTGGCCATCCGGCCGGCACGGTGCTGTTTTTAGTGCCGCTCACCCTTTTCTTTTTCGAGCGGGCGGCGGAGCGCAAAAGCCCGCTTTGGGGATTTTTTGGGGGGCTGGGCGTGTTGACGGTCAGCCTTTCGTATTCCTTTTATTGCTACTTCCTGCTGATGTTCCTGATGGCATACGCCCCCTGGAGGCTTGCTCCAATGATAGCGGGAGCCACCGCCGGAAAAGAGAGGCTGGAGACCATTAAAAAACTTGCCGCCGCCGGGGTCCCTTTCCTTCTGGGCGCAATCCTCGCCGTATTGTGGATGCAGAAGTTTAAGAAAGCGCTGGTGGAAAAAGCATCATTCGCCGGGGGGAGGACGATGGACGAAATATCCATTTTCTCCCCGAAAATACCGGCCCTGTGGGCGGGTGATGGCGACTGGCATGTGTACGTCGGCCTGCCGCTTCTTCTTGTCCTTTTCGTCGTGGCGGCGGCCCTTGCCGGAAAACTCGCGGGCAAGGCAAGGCGTGACGCTATTTTCTTTTCCGCCGCTTTCGCGGTGACGTACATATTGGCCTTCGGCCCGACGCTGGACGGATATTTCCACATCTATTCGCTGTTCTACAATTACTTCCCGTTCTTTAACATGTCCCGCACGCCGGCGAAGATCATGGTGATCCCCATTTCGCTCGTGGCGCTTTTGACGGCGTACGCCATGGACATCGCCATGAAAGCGGCGCGCGGCAGGACGCTGGCGATAACAGCCGTTGGCGTCGTCATCGCGTTGACCGCTTTTGACTATCACCCGAAAAAGCCTGTGGGACTTTGTCTGCTCGACGGCGGGAACGCGATTTACGCAAGGATCGCCAAGGAGGCCCCCGGCGCAAAAGTGCTTAACATCCCCATATGGCCCGGCGAAAGCTCGTGGGAGTCCATTTATGAATATTACGCGGTGGAAAACAACGTTCCGATGATAAACGGCTATTCGCCGGTGGTCTCCAAAGCGTACACACAAAACGTGTTCGCCCCGCTGGCCTCCATGAACACCGGGGATTTCACCGATTCACAGGCGCGGCTGGCAAAAGAGCTTGGGGTGAAATTCATCCTGTTCCATGAAGAGGCATATCCGCCGCAGGTGAGCGCAATGCCAGCGCAGTTCGCGGCGGAGCGTCTGGCCGGCAATCCAAGGCTTAAACTTTTGACACGCAAGCCCCCCATATGGATGTTTGAGATTGTGAACGCGGCGGCTGGAGCGGAAGATTCACAACAACCGCGCCCATCGCCTGTTGGAATCTATTACGAAGCTGAATGGCTTTCAAAGCAGGACGGACACGTTGTTGAGGACGGCGCCGCGTCGGGCGGGGCTGTTATAACCGTGGGCGAGGCGGCCCCATCTTCCGCCGCAAGGTTGCTCAACGCCGGGCCGTACAGGACGTTGCCCGCCGGAAAGTATTCCGCATGGTTCAGGCTCAAAACGGCGGGGAGCGGGAAGGATGGCGTTGTGGCGGCGGTGGACGTGGCGGTGAAAGAAGGGAAAATAACGCTGGCCCGTCGCGAAATAACATCGTTTGAATCGGCTGGCGGCGGATACCTCGATTACATGGTGGACTTTACGATCCTGCCCGGCGCCCTTTACCAGGCGGAGTTCCGCGTTTACTCAATCGGCGGCGCAAAGGTAAGTTTCGACAGTGTTTACGCGTTGCTGGATGGGACGCCCGATCCGCAATACACTTTCGAGGCGGAAGAGCTATTCCACACCGGGCGCGTGATTGAAGACAAGACCGCCAGCGGAGATCGCGTGGTGGCCCTTTCACCGGGGGACGAGCGAAGCGACGTGATGCTGTTCGGCCCGGTGCGGATGTTCGATGAGGGCAAGTACACCGCCACGTTCAACATGGCCGCGGGGGACGCTCCCGCCGGGGCGCAACTGGGCGTGGTCGAAGCGAACGATTACGCCAACGGAAAGCTTCTGGCCTCCCGCAAGGTATTGCGGCCGGATGTGGCGAAAACCGGGCATGGCGCCGTGACGCTGGACTTTACGATGCAAAAGCGCGGCCCGGTGGAGTTCAAGGTGAGGTTCTCCGGCGCGGCGGAGCTTTCGATAGATTCGATAACGGTGAAGAAGATATCCGGAGAATGACCTTCCGGCCTACATGGCCACTTTCATTGTTTGATAGTCCACCTTCACATGGGATTCGCATAGAATCCTGATTGTGGCCAGCACCTTCACATGAGCCGGGTGGGCGGCGTATTTTTCCATGTCTTCCATTGTGTCGAACAGGGAGTTTAGCGCCATGTCATATGAATTGGCCATGTGCGCCCGGTCAAAGCAGACTTCCATCTCCCTTAACAGGTGGATGTGGCTCTTTAGCGCGCAAAGCTCCTCGGCCAGCGCATCCATTTCTTTTTGTGAAACGCCCTTTTTGAACTTGAAAAATACTATGTGCCTTATCATGCTCCCATCGTCCGTTTAAGCGCCGTTCCGATTACCTTTGGCGCCGGGTTTACAAGCGTTCGTAAATATTATGCTAAAATGCAGATTGTTCGCAAACAAAACATTATGAAGATGGTAGATCGTATTGAAGCGGCGAGTATAATAGATTTCATTGACAAAATGCCGGCCTTCTCTCCGGCGTCGATGAAAATCATTTCCCTTGCCAATGACCCCAAGTCCTCCCCGACGGACCTGGTCAACGCCGTCACCATGGATCCTAATCTTACGGCAAGAATCTTAAAGCTTATAAATTCAGCTTATTTCGGTAACCGTGGGGTGGCCTCGGTAAACCGGGCTGTGATGCTTCTAGGGTTTAACACCATTAAAAATATAGCCCTTTCGGTGGCGGTGACAAGCACCATCAAGGTACGGGACGATTTCAAGTGGTTCACAAACAACGAGTTTTGGGAGCATAACCTGGGATGCGCCATCGCCTCGCGAAACCTGGCCAAGGCCATGGGGGTGGGGGCATTACAGGTGGAGGAATATTTTGTGGCCGGGCTTGTGCATGACATGGGCAAAGGGGCGCTCATCCACAAGCTTGGGAAGGAAGACTCTGAAACGATATACAATCCGGAGTATGAACCGGCCAGCCCGCGCCATGAGGTGGAAAAAGAGATGCTGGGAATGTCCCATGGGGAGATAAGCGGCATAATCGCCCAGAAGTGGAAATTCCCTGAATCGCTGGCCGCCGCCATAGCGTTCCATCACAATCCAATGGAAGCGCCGGCGGAGCACAGAAAACTGGCGCTTACCGTCCGTATCGCCGACCATTGTTGCCACTTGCTAAAAATCGGTATTCAAACCACAATGAATCTTGGTAATATCACCCGCGAGGAATGGGGATCGTTTACGATGAAACCCGAGGATGTGAAAAACACCCTCACCGGCCTTCCGGAAGCGGTGGAAAGCGCCAGGGATTTCCTCACGGACGTTAAAAAGAAATAAAAGGCGGTACTTAAGAAGCATGCAGATCCAATTTTGGGGCGTGCGCGGCTCCATTCCCGCGCCGGGGCCGGACACTTCGCAGTTCGGCGGCAACACTCCGTGCGTGGAGGTGCGCAACAGCGGCGAACCGTTGATAATCCTTGACGCGGGAACCGGGATAAGAAAGCTTGGGCTGGACATTCTAAAGGACCCGTCGGTGACGGAGATACACATAATGCTCTCCCACACCCATTGGGACCATATACAGGGGCTTCCCTTCTTCGCCCCTCTTTTTATCCCAAAGTACACTATCAACCTATACGGCCCGGTGCACTACTCCAAAAACCTTGAGCAGATATTGAGCCAGCAGATGGACTACACCTATTTCCCGGTGCGTGTCGAGGAACTGGCGGCGAAGATTTCCTTCCACGACATCACCGAGCAGGAGCTTAGCATCGGCAATTCGGTGAAGGTGACCACCAAGTTCGTCAACCACCCGGTGGTGTGCCTAAGCTACAGGATATCAAACGCAGGCAAGTCGTTCGTTTACCTGACGGACCATGAGCCGTACAGAAACCTGTTCGACGATGGCGACGAGATCAACAGGGAAGAAGGGCGCCTGGTGGCGGAAGAGCAGACCGACGCTATAATAAAATTCGTCGAAGGGGCCGATCTTCTTTGCATGGACGCCCAGTACACCCCGGAGGAATACAGGAACAGGATCGGCTGGGGCCATTCGAGCGTGGACTATTCGTACAACATGTCCAGGGCCGCGGGGGTGAAGGAGCTTGTGCTGTTCCACCACGATCCGGACCGGTCGGACGCGGACCTGCAAAGGATACTAAGCGGCCTGCAGGACCGTTCCTGGAGCCCGGTGAGCGGCGCGGTGCCTGTGCGGCTTGCCCGTGAACGTCTCGTCATCGCCCTGTAATCCCTTGAGAATTCCCACCGGCCATACGGCATGAAAACGGTCGCCTTCCGGATAAGAAGAGTATTCCTTACCGGGCTTCTGGTGAGCATGCCCCTGGTGATCACCATTTTTGTCTTCAAGTTCGTCTTCGAGACGCTGGACAGCCTGCTGGGCCCCGGCGTAACGGCGATCATGCGTCACGGCGGCGCGCCGATACCCGAAGGGGCGATCATCCCCGGCGTGGGGGTGCTCACCACGCTTCTGCTCGTGTTCCTGATCGGCCTTGCCACCACCAACTATCTTGGCCGGAAGCTTTGGGACGTGGCCGAGAAGATTTTCACCGCCATACCGTTCATCCGTCCGGTGTACGTGGCCACAAAGCAGGTGATAGAGACATTCTCCGCCGGAGGGGGCCAGGCTTTCCGCAAGGTGGCGCTGATAGAATATCCGAGAAAAGGGATGTACTCCCTGGCGTTCATCACGGGGCACGTTAAAGGCGAGGTGATGGAAAAGTCCGGAAAGGACCTTGTGATGGTTTTCATCCCCACCACTCCGAACCCGACTTCCGGATTCCTTTTGATGCTGCCGCCGGAAGATGTGACTGAGCTTGACATGCCGGTGGAGGACGGGGTGAAAATGATCGTGTCGTGCGGCCTTGTAACGCCGGAAGTTTATGGTAGTATAGCCGGAAAGAAAAATCCGGAGCCTGGTCTTGGGCCGGATGGATCGCCGCACGGGAGTTAATAGACAGAATGACAGAGAAGTTTCATCTGCAGATCCTTTCAAAAAGAGCCACGGCGCAACAACTAAAGCGCCTTGCGTCTGGATTCAACGGCGAGGAGATAAAGGCCGTGGTGGACGTGAAGCGCGGAGCCATCGCCGCCGGGTGCGAATGGCACTCCGAAGCGCGGGACGTTCTCTTGAAAAGCGGGAGCGACTCGGAGGATCTTTGGGGCGCCCGCGTGAACATCAAGAACGGCGCTATAATCTACAAATCGCAGATCAACGAAGGGCGCGTCGGCTCCGACGGCAACGAACTTGTGGACCAGGAGATACGGTCAGAAGTGGAAACGGTGCTTAAGCAGTATCTGGTGTAGGCGCAGCGCCATTCCCCTTGCTTCCCCTTGGTCGCCTGACCATGGATTCCTGTCCCAAATAGCGAATGAATACCCTACCGCCGGAACCGCCTGTTGACGGCCATGACTATAATCAACTTGCGATAAACGCGTGTCTCTAGCCTCTGCCAATCATTCTTTCGTAGTCGTCATGGGTTCCAATCCACACCCATATAAAATCGGCGCCGTCCTCAACAGCAAGAGCGCGGTATTGAAGTCCGATCCTGGCGGACCAATACTTGCCTGCCTTTTTGAAGTTTAATGATGGATGATCCGGATTTTGCTTTAATGCGGCGAATGCGCGGATGGCGGCCTTTTGAACAGGCTCCGGAAGGCTTTCAAGGCATCGCCAAAACCTGGCGGACGCCTGATGCATTCAAACGCCTTTGAGAAGCCCGGCACGCTTTTCGGCCAAAGCCTCATTTACAAGAAAATCCAGTTTCCCGGAGGCGGAATCGTTTTCAATCCGCTCGTCCCACTCCCTCCAGTCCCGCTCGGTGAACCATTGGCGCAGTTGGGCGTACTCGCCATCCGGCAACCCCTCGATGGCCAACTTGATATCGTCAACCTTCGCCATTTATAGAACCTTTACGCTATGAACACATTCTCCACTTCATGCTATCACAAAACCGTATTTCATTACCGCCGGAACCGCCCTTTCTCCCCCCTTTACAAGGAGACCTTTGCATAATTCCAGCATCGTGGTTTTGATCCATCATTTACCCCGTAATTGCGGATTGACGGCCTCTTTGCGCTCAGACAACGACTGTTTTGTGCCCCCCATGGAGCCCGCTTTAGCCTCGTTTTCCCGC